>DAIMFM010000265.1:0-2052 GCA_036724585.1 Burkholderiaceae bacterium
CCCGGCCGACGCGGCCGAGCCCGACCTGCAGCGCCGCGCGGTCGAGCTCGGGCTGGGCCGGCGCCTGCTCCTGCTCTCCGGCGGGCCCGGCACGGGCAAGACGACGACGCTGGCACGCCTCATCGAGGCCGTGCGCCGTCTGGCGCCCGAGCTGCGGATCGCGGTGGCGGCGCCCACCGGCAAGGCGGCCGCGCGCGCGATGGAGGCCATGCAGGCGCTGGCGGCGACGGGCACCCCGCACGCCCGGTCCGCGACGGATGCGCCCGGCGATGCAAACGCGCTTGTCGATGCCGTCGATCCCGCCCTGCGCGGCGGGCTGACCCTGCATCGGCTGCTCGGCGCACGCGGCCCCGGGCGCGGCTTCGTCCATGGCCCGGACGATCGCCTGCCCTACGATCTCGTCATCGTCGACGAGGCCTCCATGGTCGACCTCGAGATGGCCGATGCCTTGCTGGCGGCGCTCGATCCCGCGGCGCGGCTCGTGCTCGCGGGCGACCGCGACCAGCTCGCGTCCGTCCAGCCGGGCGCGGTCTTCGGTTCCGCCTGCGAGGTACGCGACGGTCCCATCGGCGACTGCGGGATCATGCTCGCGCGCAACTATCGCCAGCGCGACGCCGCCCAGATCGTCGCCTTCGCCGATGCGGTGCGCTCGGGCGCGGCGAGCGAGGGGTTCGCGCTGCCCGCGGACGCGCCGGTGGTGCTGCGTGGCGCCGACGACGAGGCGCCGGCCGGGACGATCGGGCGCATCGCGGCACGCGTCGGCGAGCAGCACGGCGACCTGTGGCGCCGGATCCGGGACGCGGCAGGCGATGGGGGGGCGGCCGGGATCGCGCCGCTCGCGCGCGACGTCCTCGCCGAATAAGGCCGGCTCGGCCTGCTCTGCGCCCTGCGTGAAGGTCCCCTCGGGGCAGCCCGCGCCAGTCGCGAGATCGACCTGCTCGCCCGCCGGGCGCTGGGCGTCGCGGACGCGCGGGCCTGGTATCCGGGCCGGCTCGTGATCGTTCGCGGGAACTCGCCGGAGACCGGCCTGTTCAACGGGGAGATCGGTGTCTGCCTCCCGACGGCGGGACAGCTGCTGGCGGTATTCGACCGCAGCGGCGAGCCGCTCGCCGTGCCCGTGCTGCAGATGCCGGCCTGCGACGACGCCTGGGCGCTCACCATCCACCAGTCGCAGGGCTCGGAGTTCGATACGGTGCTCCTCGTGCCCGCGCCGGCCGGCCATCCGCTCGCGACCCGCGAGAGTCTCTATACCGGAATCACCCGGGCGAAGTCGCGCCTCGAGATCTTCGGCGGTCCCGCCGCGATCGCCTGGGCGAGCAGCCATCCCACCCGTCGCGATGGCGATCTCGCGCGGCGGCTGTCGCCACGGGTAGACTCGTCCGGACGAGACGCCGGCCCAGCCAGTCCATGAAGTCGAGTCCTGCCAGCAAACGAGTCGCGAGCCGGCGCATGTCGGGCGAACGGCTCTACCGGACTTCCGCCTGGGACGAGGCCGGCCCGCTCGAGATGCTGAGCGCGCGCTTTGCGCTGCGGGTGCTGCTGTCGCTCGGCCCCAGGTTCAACCTGCGCCGGGACATCAACAACGTCGTCGTGCTCGCCGGGCGCTATTTCGTCTGGCCGGAGCCGGTGCTCGCGCGCCTGCGCGATTTCCTCGGGCGCCGCTGCGGCGACCTCCCGGCCTGGGAAGGCGTCGGCAAGGCCTCGCTCGACGAACTGATGACGCGCTTCGGCAGCTGGAACGGGCTCTACGACGACGTATCGATCTACTACTACCTCGACGAGTTCGTGAAGGTCCACTCCAAGGACCTCCTCGGCGTCTTCCAGGCGAGCGTCGCCGAGTTCGATGCGCGGCTCGCGCGCCGGCGAATCCGGCTGGTCGAGAACATCGACATGCTCTCGGGCGTCCTGGGCCTGACCGACTGCGGGCGCTCGGTCCTGCTGCACGCATCGCTGTGCAAGTACCAGCGCGACCTGCGGCCGATCCTGGTGGACTGCAAGGCGCAGAGCGCCCAGGAGGCCTACGCCATGCTCGGCCAGGTGCTCGGCCACGAC
>DAIMFM010000265.1:2062-4100 GCA_036724585.1 Burkholderiaceae bacterium
TCGCTCGGCCTCATCGAGCCGCCGATCGCCGAGCACTCGATCACCGATCTCGGCGACCTGATGCGGGTCTCGGACAAGCTGCTCGCCGTGCTCACCGCCGAGTACCGCAGCGAGTCCTCGATGATGGCGGCCTTCACCCGCCCGGCCGGCGAGAGCACATTGACGCTGGCCGACTTCCCCCACGTCGAGGCCGATGCCCGTTATCTCGTGGCCTTGCTCGGCGCGGCCGCGGCCGGCCAGGAAAGCGGTATCAACGTCCTTCTGTACGGCCCGCCCGGCACGGGCAAGACCGAGTTGGCCAAGCTCGTGTCCAGCCTGGCCGGGCTCGAACTCTACGAGGTCGATTGCCTCGACGGCGACGGCAACAGCCTGTCCGGGCGCGAGCGCTATCGCTCCCTGCAGGTTTCGCAGGCCTTCCTCAAGGGGCGTCCGCGCGCGGCGGTCCTCTTCGACGAGGTCGAGGACGTCTTTCCGCCGATCGGCCAGGAACTGGCGGGTCTGTTCGGCGGCGAGGACCATCGCGCGGTGTCCGTCAACGGCAAGGCATGGGTCAACCAGACTCTCGAACTCAACCCGGTGCCGACCATCTGGATCTCCAACGCGATCGGGCAGATCGACCCGGCGTACCGGCGGCGCTTCCAGTTCCACCTCGAGCTGGCCACGCCGCCGCAGGGCGTGCGCGAGAACATCGCGCGCAAGTATCTGGCCGGGCTGGGCGTCGACGACGATTTCGCGCGCCGGGTGGCCGCGCGGGCGATGGTGACGCCGGCGCAGATCCAGTCGGCCGCGCGCTTCGCCAGGCTGGCGCGCGGGCGGGTCGACGAACCCGTCGAAGCACTCGTCGAGCGCCAGCTCGACCTCGCCGATCGCGCGCTCGGGGTCCCGGCGATCGCCGACGGCCTGCGCGTCGAGGCGACCCGCTACGACCCCGACCTGCTCAACATCGAGTCTCGCTTCCCCGTCGAGCGCATCGTCGCCGCACTGGCCGACCGGCCGCGCGCCACGCTGTGCTTCCACGGCATGCCGGGCACGGGCAAGACGGCGCTCGCCGAACACATCGCCAGGCGGCTCGAGCGCCCGTTGCTGGTCCGTCGCGCCTCCGACCTCATCAGCAAGTACGTCGGCGAGACCGAGCAGCAGATGGCGCGGATGTTCGACGAGGCCAGCCGCGAGTCCGCGGTGCTGCTGCTCGACGAAGCGGACAGCTTCCTGCAGGACCGGCGCGGCGCGGTGCGCAACTACGAGGTGAGCGAGGTCAACGAGATGCTCCAGGGCATGGAGCGCTTCGACGGCGTGTTCATCTGCACGACGAACCTGTTCGACCGGATCGACGAGGCCGCCCTGCGTCGCTTCACCTTCAAGCTGCGTTTCCTGCCGCTCGCCCCGGGCCAGCGCGAGCGCATGTTCGTCACCGAGGCGCTCGACGGCGACGCCAGCGCGCTCGATGCCACGATCAACGCGCGGCTTGCGCGCCTCACGCTGCTCACGCCGGGTGACTTCGCCGCGGTCAAGAGGCAGTTCACGGTGCTGGGCGAGCGGGCGCAGCCGCTCGAGTTCCTCGAGCAGCTCGAGCGCGAGCACGCGATCAAGCCGGACCTGCGCTTCGCCCGGCCCGCGGGCTTCGTGCGCTAGCCACGGCAGCCGCGCCGGCGGCTTGCGCCAGCGCGCCGCCAGCGCGCCACCAGCGCGCCGCCCGCGAGCCGGCGGCTTCGCGCCGCAAGTGGATAGAATCGGGCATGGCCGAATTCGACGACGCGCGGGCAACCTGGGACAGGCGGTTCTCCGAGGCCGACGGCCTGCTTTTCGGCGCCGAGCCGAACGCCTGGCTGGCCGAGCACCATGGCCTGCTCCCCGCCGGCGGCAAGGTGCTGTGCGTCGCCGATGGCGAATCCCGCAACGGGGTGTTCCTCGCGGCCGCCGGATTCGAGGTCACCGCCTTCGACATCTCCCCCGTGGCGGTGGACAAGGCGCGTGCGCTGGCGGCGCAGCGCGGCGTCGAGATCGAGCTGCTGGTGGCCGATGCCGCCAGCTGGCCCTT
>DAIMFM010000266.1:0-4078 GCA_036724585.1 Burkholderiaceae bacterium
CGGGCTCGACCTGCGTGAGCGCAGGTACCGCCCGCACGCCCTCGCGGCAGCGCAGGGCGAGTTCCACGTAGAGTTCGGTGCCCTCGTCCTTGCCGGCGATCTCGGCCGGCGCCAGGTCGCGCACCACGCGGCCCGGTACCCCGGCGAAGAGGGTGCGCGGCGGCACCTCGCCGTCGATCTTCACGAAGCTCATGGCGGCGACGATCGCCTGCTCGCCGACGCGGGCGCGGTCCATCACCACCGCGTTCATCCCGACCAGCGCATCGCGCCCGATGTGGGCGGCATGGATCACCGCGCCGTGTCCGATATGGCTGCGCGAGGCCATCACGCAATCGAAGTCGGGCAGGCTGTGGACCACGCAGTTGTCCTGGAGGTTGGCTTCGTCCTCCATGACGATCCGGCCGAAATCGCCCCGCAGGACCGCGCCCGGGCCGATGTAGCAGCGCGGCCCGATGATGACGTCGCCGAGCAGCACGGCGCTCGGATGGACCCAGGCGGTGGGGTCGACGACGGGGGTGAGGTCCTCGAAGGTGTAGACCCGAAGCGCAGGCGTATCGTTCATGGCGGGCGGCCGGTTGGCGTCCTCGTGGCGTCTCAGTTGGTGCGCTGCGCGCGATCCTTGGCGTTCTGCGCCTCGATGCGGGCACGTGCCTCGGCCCATTGCTCGTCGGTCCATTCGCGCATGGCGTAGAAATTGCCCCCGGTGCCGAGGTAGCTGGCGCCGTCCATGTGCAGGAGCTGTCCGCTGAGCCAGTCGCAGCCGTCGGCCATCAGGAAGGTGGCGAGGTTCTGCAGTTCGCTCATTTCGCCGCAGCGCCCCTGGGGATTGATCTTCGCGGAGCGCGAGCCCGGCACCTCGCCGGGGTTGAGCCGATTGCTCATGCCCTCGGTGGGGATCTCGCCCGGGCCGATCGCATTGAGGCGCACGCCGTAGCGCGCCCATTCGAGCGCGAGCGAGCGGGTCATGGTGGCGATGCCGGCCTTGCTCATCGCGGAGGGCACGACGAACGGCCCGCCGTTCTCGACCCAGGTGGTGATGATGGAGATGACGGATTTCATCGGGGCGCCCGGCTGCCAGCCGCCGGCGGCCTTGGTGGCCGCGATCCAGCGCTTGCCGACCGCATTGGTGACGTAGAAGCTGCCATGGAAGACGATGTTGGCGATGGCGTCGAAGGCGCGCTGGCTGAGCGCCTCGGTCGGGCTGATGAAGTTGCCCGCCGCGTTGTTGACGAGGCCGGTGAGCGGCGGGCCGCCGGCGAAGATGTCGTCGACCATCGCGTCGACCGCGGCGGCGTCGCGGATGTCGACCCCGAAGGTATCGACCCGGCCGCCGTGCGCCTTCACCAGTTCCGCCGCGGTTTCGTCCAGCACGCCCTTGCGCCGGCCGCAGATGACGATGTCGGCGCCGAGCTCGAGATATTTTTCGGCCATCGCGCGGCCCAGCCCGGTGCCGCCACCGGTCACCAGGATGCGCTTGCCGGCCAGCAGGTCCTTGCGAAACATGAGCTGTCTCCTCTTGGGCTATCCCACGGATTCTGCATCAAAGCCGGGGCGGCGTGCGCCCCGGTGCGATGTATCCGCAAGGCGCCCCGGACTAGCGCAGCCGCGCGCAGAACACGTCGACGAGGGCGTCGCGCAGGTCCTCGACGGGCCGATCGCCCACGGTCACGCCGGCGTGCCGGCATTCGGCGGCGATTTCATCGGGCGCCATGTCGTGCACCCACCGGATGATCTCGATCTCGCGATACTTGCGTTGCTGCCAGCCCAGCGTGTCGGCCCACGAGAAATGTCCCTGGTTGGTCGCCATTGCACTTCCGTCCTCATGCATCCCGGAACGATTGAAGCACCGGCCGGCACTGCCCCGGCCCGGCGGCCGGCGCGGCCGCCGTCATGCGCGCGGGTATCACGGACGAGCGGCGATTACCCTACCTCAAGCGGGTAACATCCCCTGCCGTCGCGGTAGGATTGGCCTTCGCCGACCCGAACCCCCAGGGAGAAGCCCATGAAGCCGGTCAGTTCGCTGCAGGATTTCCTCAGCTCGATCTTCGAGCGAGGGGTAGCGATCGCCAGGCCGCGCGAGGAACGCTCGTTCCTCGACCTCTGCGAATCGCTGCTGTCCGAGCGCGGCGAGGTCTCCGGCCATCTCATCGCGCAGGCCATCCTGTCGCGCTACGAGGCGCTGGATGCCGCCGGGAAGCGCGAGTTCTTCATGATGCTCAACGACCGCTTCGACCTCGATCCCGACGCGATCGCCAGCGCCGCCGGGGAGTATGCGCGCGACCGCAACGCCCGCCGCTACGCGCGGCTGCTCCAGCTGGCCGAGCCCCGGCGCCAGGAACTCCTGCGGCGCCTCAACCGCGTCTCCGGCGCGACCGCGCGGCTCGTGAAGATGCGCAGCGACCTGCTGCCGCTGCTGCGCCGCGAGCCGGCGCTCGAGCGCACCGACCGGGACTTCCAGCACCTCTTCGCCTCCTGGTTCAACCGGGGCTTCCTCGAGCTGCGCCCGATCGACTGGGATGCGCCCGCGCGCCTGCTCGAGAAGATCATCGACTACGAGGCGGTCCACGCGATCAACGACTGGGACGACCTGCGACGCCGGATGCAGCCGAGCGACCGTCGCTGCTTCGCCTTCTTCCATCCGGCCATGCCGGCCGATCCGCTGATCTTCGTCGAGGTCGCCCTGACCAGCGAGATCCCGGGGAGCATCCAGGCGGTGCTCGCCGAGGACCGCGAGCCGATCGACCCGTCTGCGGTGAACACCGCGGTCTTCTATTCGATCTCGAACTGCCAGCGCGGCCTGCGGGGCGTCTCCTTCGGCAACTTCCTGATCAAGCAGGTGGCGAGCGACCTCGCCGAATCCCTGCCGCAGCTGCGCAACTTCGTCACGCTCTCGCCGGTGCCGGGCCTGATGCAGTGGATCGCGCGCCATCCCGCGATCGAGGCCGACTCCGAGCTCGGCGACGCGCTGCGCATCGCGGCGGCCTACGCCGCCGGCGCCCCGCCCCCCGGCGAGAACGAGGGCGGCATGGCCGCCGAGGACGTCATGCAGATGCTCGCCGCGGCCTACCTGCTCGAGGCCAAGCGCGACGACGGCCAGCCGGTCGACCCCGTCGCCCGCTTCCATCTCGGCAACGGCGCCAGCCTCGAGGCGATCCACTTCGGCGCGGACACCTCGGCCAAGGGCCTGCGCGAATCGGCCAGCGTGATGGTCAACTACCGCTACGACCTGAAGAAGGTCGAGGAGAACCACGAGGCGTACGCGCACCAGCGTCGCGGCACGGCATCGCGCGCCGTGCGCGGCCTGCTCCCGAAATCGTCGCTCGCCGTGCTGCGCAAGGGAGTGGCCAACGATGGCTAACGTCCTCTACGACGCGCTCTTCGCCCCCCATGCGGAGAGCGGACGCGACTTTCTCCTCCTGCCCGACGGCGCGACGATTCCGTATCGCGACTTCGTCGCCGAGATCGCCCGGCTCGCCAGCGCGCTGGTCGCGCTCGGCGTCGAGCCCGGCGACCGGGTGGTGGTGCAGGCCCCCAAGTCGGCGCGCGCGCTCGCGCTCTACGGCGCCTGCGTCCAGTCGGGTGCCGTCCTGCTGCCGCTCAACACCGCCTATACCGCCGCCGAGGTCGACTACTTCGTCGGCGATGCGCAGGCACGGGTGCTGGTCTGCGATCCGGCCGCGGCCGAGCGGCTCGGCCCGATCGCCCGGGCGCACGGCGCCATCCTGCAGACGCTCGATGCCGCCGGCGAAGGCAGCCTGGCCGGGCTCGCCGCCGACCAGCCGGCCCGCTTCGAGACCGTGCCGCGCGACCCCGACGACCTGGCCGCCCTGCTCTACACATCGGGCACGACCGGGCGCTCGAAGGGAGCGATGCTCACCCATGCGAACCTGCTCTCGAACACCGGGGTGCTGGTCGATGAATGGCGCTTCAGCGCGGACGACGTCCTCCTGCACGCGCTGCCGATCTTCCATACCCACGGGCTCTTCGTCGCCACCAACACCATCCTCGCGGCCGGCGGCAGCATGATCCTGCTGCCCGGCTTCGACCTCGAGGCGATCCTGCACTGGCTGCCCAGGGC
>DAIMFM010000267.1:0-4065 GCA_036724585.1 Burkholderiaceae bacterium
GATGGACGAGCTGTCGGCGATACCGGAGGACGCAGGGGACATCCAGGAGCTGGATGGGGGGAAGAAGTAGCGCGGCCAGTTAGACTGTCCCCTGGATACACAACGGGGGACTCATGGCCACACCCATCGACATCGGCTCGCGAGGCGGCGGCAATTCCGGGCCGCCGGACCTGACCGAAATGCTCGAGAAGATCTTCGCGGGTCGCGGTCGCGGCGGCCGGCGGGGACGCTGGGGGCGCGGTGGTGGCGGAGGCGGAGGCATGGGTCGCTTCGGCTTTTTCGTCGTCTTCCTGTTTTTTTTTTTTTATGTTTCGGCGACCACGTTGTTCTACACCGTGCAGCCCGAACAGCGCGCGGTGGACAAGCGCTTCGGCGCGGTGGTCGGCATCAGCGACCCGGGGCTGCACTTCAGGATTCCCTTCGGCGTGGACGAGGTGCAGCGCGTGGCCACCGAGCGCGTGCTCAAGCAGGAGTTCGGCTTCCGCACCAGCGGCATCCGCGACAGCGGCCCCAGCACCTACGCCTCCACAGACCTGCAGGCGGAATCCCTGATGCTCACCGGCGATCTCAACATGATCAACGTGGAGTGGGTGGTGCAGTACCGCATCCAGGACCCGATCAAGTTCCTGTACCAGCTGCGCGAGCCCACCCGCACGCTGCGCGACATCTCCGAGTCCGTCATGCGGCGCATCGTGGGCAACATGCTCGGCTCCGAGGTACTGACCGTCGGCCGCGTGGAGATCCAGCGCCAGGCCGCCCTCGAGATGCAGGAGATCCTCGACGGCTACGACGCCGGCATCCACATCAGCACCGTGGAGATGCAGGACGTGGTGCCGCCGCCGGCGGTCCAGCCCGCCTTCAACGAGGTCAATGAAGCGCGGCAGGAGCGCGAACGCATGATCAACGAGGCGCAGCGGCAGGTGAACTCGCAGATTCCCACCGCGGAAGGCGCGGCGCTGCGCACGATCGCCGAGGCGCAGGGCTACGCCACCGAGCGCGTCAACCGGGCGCACGGGGAGAGCGCCCGCTTCTCGGCGGTGCTGCGCGAGTACCGCCAGGCGCCGGAGGTCACGCGGACCCGGCTCTACCTCGAGACGCTCAACGAAGTCCTGCCGGAGATCGGCCAGGTCCTGATGGTCCAGGACGAGCAGCTGCCGCCCCTGCCGCTGCTCGACCTCAAGCGGCCGCGCGCCGGTGAGACCGGGGGTGAACGATGAGATCCGCAATCTTCGGCATCCTGGTCGCGGTCGTCGCGGTCCTGGCCTACTTCATGCTCTACACGGTGGACGAGGCCGAGCAGGCCATCATCATCCAGTTCGGCGAGCCGGTCGGGGACGTCGTCGCGACGCCCGGCCTCAAGGTGAAGCTGCCCTGGCAGAACGTGCGCCGCTTCGACAAGCGCCAGCTCGCCTGGGACGGCGACGTCAGCCAGATCCCCACCCTCGGCCGGGAGTTCATCCTGGTGGACACCACCGCCCGCTGGCGCATCGCCGATCCCCTGCTCTTCCTCACCAGCGTGCGCGACGAGACCGGGGCCCGCACCCGCCTGGACGACATCATCGATTCGGTGGTCAGGGACATGGTCTCGTCCACCGAGCTCGAGGAGATCATCCGGTCCCAGGACTGGGAGGTGGACATCGAAGAGCTCGACGACCCGGCGCTGGCCGAGCGCGAGGACGTGAACCTCGCCGAGCGCCCCGAGCTGGGCCGCGAGCAGCTCGAGCGCGAGATCCTGGAGCGGGCCCGCAGTTCCATGCCGGCGCTCGGCATCGAGCTGGTGGACGTGCGCATCCGGCGGGTCAACTACATCGACTCCGTGCGCCAGCAGGTGGAGCAGCGCATGATCGCCGAGCGCCAGTCGATCGCCGAACGCTTCCGCTCCGAGGGGCGCGGCCGCAGCCAGGAGATCCTGGGGAACATGGAGCGGGAGCTGCAGCGCATCCGCTCCGAGGCCGCCCGCCAGGCCGAGGAGATCCGCGGCGAAGCCGATGCCGAGGCCACGCGCGTGTATGGCGAGGCCTTCGGCGCCGACCCGGAGTTCTATGCCTTCTTCCGCACGCTGGAGAGCTACCGGGCCATCGGCGAGAACAGCACGCTGATGCTGCGCGCCGACTCGGACTTCTTCCGTTACCTCGAGAACGCACAGGCGCGGCAGGCGGCAACGCCACGGGCGGACTGACCACGGACTGGAGAGGAGCCGGCATGTCGGCAGGACAACACAAGGTCACCCCCCTGCACGAGGGGCAGCTGTTCGCGACCAAGCGGATGGAAGCGTCAGCGGGAATCGCCCTTCCACGGCACAAGGCCTCCGTCGAGTCGGTGCTCGTCGTGACCGAGGGACGATGCATCGTCCGGTTCGCCGATGCGGAGCATGTCCTGGCACTGGGGGACAGCTTCGTGGTCCCCGCCGATGCCTGGCACCAGGTGGTCGCGGATCCCGAATTCAAGGCGGTTCACGTCATGCCGAAGGAGATCCGGTTCCAGTTCGCGCAGTGACCAGTCCGATCGGACCCCCCGGCGGCCAATCATCGGGAGAAGACACCATGGCACCCATGCCATCCATGCCGTCATCGTTCTCGCGCACAGGGCCACGGGGCGCCAGGCGCTGGTCAGTGCAGCGGCCTGACGCTCGGTGAGGATCCGGCCGTTCGACGTTGCCGATGAAGACGCGGTGATTGCCCTGTGGCGCGCCTGCGACCTCGTTCGGCCCTGGAACGATCCGCGCCAGGACATCGAGCGCAAGTTGGGCACCCAGCCCGAGGTGTTCCTGGTGGGCGAGCTCGACCACCGGCTGGTCGCCAGCGTCATGGCCGGCTTCGATGGCCACCGGGGCTGGGTCAACTACCTGGCAGTGGCGCCCGACCGCAAACGCTCCGGCTTGGGCCGGGCGCTGATGGCGCATGTCGAAGCCCGCCTGCAGGAGCGCGGCTGTCCCAAGCTCAATCTCCAGGTCCGGGCAAGCAACCAGGAGGCCGTCGCGTTCTATCGGCGTCTCGGCTACTCGGTGGACGAGGTCGTGAGCATGGGCAAGCGGCTCATCGCGGACGAGGCATAGCCTTCCCGATCGTCAGCACCTCGTGGACATCGGTCGCGGCATTGCCGCCCGCCCTCGTCGCGCCTCCGACCACATGGATCCGGTTGCCGATCGTCCCGGCGCCCAGGCCGTGGCGCGGCGTCGGCAGGGGCGGCAGCGCGCTCCAGCGATCCGTGGCCGGATCGTAGGACCAGGCCTCGGCGAACACCCTCTGCTGCGGCACCCATTGCTCGCCGCCGAAGACGAGCAGCTTGCCGTCGTGTGACGTGGCGCCCAGCCCGCCCTGCGCCTGTGGCATGGGCGCGCGCGTGGTCCACTCGCCGGTGGCGGGGTCGAACACCTCCAGCGTGGCGACGTTGGCCTGGCGCAGGCTGCCGTCCGGCTGCCTGCTCGCCTGCCGCCCGCCGACGACGTAGATCCTGCCGTCGATCACCGCCGACGCCGCGCTGTTGCGTGCGGTCGGCGCATCCGCGGCGCGCGACCAGTGGCCAGTGCGGATGTCGAACACCTCGGTGAGCGAGCTGTCCTCATGGTCGTTGAAGTGGCTCGCATCCGGGGTGGCGCGAACGCGCCCGCCGATGACGTAGAGCTTGCCATCGACGGCTTCGACGACGCCCTCGGCGCGCGGCGCCGGCAGCGGCACGCCCGGGCGCCAGCGATCGGCTGCCGGCTCGTAGACGAAGACGTCGGCCTGCGCCTGCCAGCGGGGAAAGCCGCCGCTGAAGCCACCGACGGCATGGATCGCGCCGTCCGCGGCCGCCAGGGCGACGTGGTGGCGGCCCTGCGGCAAGGTCGCGAGCCGCGTCCAGCGGCCCTGGCCAGGCTCGTAGGCCTCGAAGTGGGCGGAGTAGCCGGTATTGGGATCGAGCAGCCCGCCCGCCACGTAGAGGCGTCCGTCGAGGACGGCCGGGTAGATAACCTGCCGTGCGACGCAGGCAGGCGCGGCCTGCGACCAGCTCCTCGCCGGCTGTTCGGGCGACCGCTGCTGGTGCTCCAGCTGTTCGTCATGTTGCTCTAAGGCCTGTTGTTCT
>DAIMFM010000268.1:0-4037 GCA_036724585.1 Burkholderiaceae bacterium
TGTCCGCGCCGGCCAGCCCGCGGCCGCCGGCCAGCATCGCGGCCTCGCGGACGACGGCCTGCGCCGCCGACTCGCCGTCGGGTACCACGAGCGCGGCCTCGGGAAGACTCCACAAGCCGCCCCAGACACCCCTGGCGGGCCGCTTGCCGAGATGAATGCCGGCCGGCCCGCGAAGGACCAGCAGCACGACTTCGCGCAGGGGCGATGCGCGCCGCCGCCGCCGGCCCGGGAACTCCTCGATGCGAGCGCTTGCGCGGGCTTCGCACAGCGCCGATACGGGACAGCGCTCGCAGGCCGGTCGCGTGCGCGTGCAGACGGTCGCCCCGAGGTCCATCAGGCCCTGGGTGTAGGCGCGCAAGCCCTCCCGCGGCAGTTCGCGTTCGGCGATCTCCCATAGCAGGCGCTGCACCGCCGCCGAAGCCGGGTCGCCGCCCACGGCGAAGACGCGCGCAAGAACCCGGCGCACGTTGCCGTCCAGGATCGCGGCGCGCCCGCCGAATGCGAACACCGCGATCGCGGCCGCAGTGGAGCGACCGATGCCCGGGAGTCCCGCCAGCTGGGCCGGGTCGGCCGGAAAGCGGCCGCCGTGCTTCGAGACCACCAGCTGCGCGCAGCGATGCAGGTTGCGCGCGCGGCTGTAGTAGCCGAGCCCGCTCCAGAGCGCGAGCACCTCGTCCTCGCTGGCCGCGGCCAGCGTCGCCACGTCCGGCAGGCGCGCGACGAAGCGCTCGTAGTAGGGAATCACGGTGGCGACCTGCGTCTGCTGCAGCATCACCTCGGAGAGCCACACGCGGTAGGGATCGGGATCGTGCTGCCAGGGCAGGTCGTGCCGGCCATGGACCGCCTGCCAGGCGGCCAGGCGGGATGCGAACTCGCCTGCCACTGCCTCGATTACGCGGTTTCGAGCTGCCCGACCGGGCGTCCCGGATTCTCCGGAAGGCCGAGGGTGGCGCGGATCTGGCCGACGAGTTCGTCGGCGACCGCGGTGCGCTGCTCGGCCTCGGCGCGCATCCGCTCCAGGGCCTCGATGCGCTCGTCGAGGCTGCCCGTGGCGTCGATCACGCGCCGTACCGCGTCGAGCCGGCGCCTGAGCTGGTCCTGGTGCTCGCGGATCTGGCCCTCGATCGGCGCCATCACCGCGCGCAGCCAGGCCTGGATGTCGCGATTGAGCTTCTCGTAGAGCGCCTTGATCCGCGCCGCCACCGATTCGAAGAAGCGGCGCATCAGCGCCCACTTCTCGGTGGTGACCAGGCTGACTGCACCGAAATGGCGCCGCTGCAAGGCTTCGATCCGGTCGAGCTCGGCGAGGTAGCGCTTCATCGAGAACAGGATCGGCGAACCCAGCGACAGTCCGTGCTGGGCGGCGAAGGACTTGTACATCGCACTCATCAGCGTGCCGACCTCGCCGGCCAGCCTGCCGGTTTCGCCGAAGTCCGCGCGCGCCGCGGTGATCAGGCTGTCCATGCCGGTACGCAGCCCGCTCGAGAAATTGCTGGCGCGCATTTCCTCGCGCGCCTCGCGAACGTGCCGGCGCAGCGAGTCGGCGCCGATGGTGGCGAAGATCGTCTGCGAATGGCGCGCGAAGACGGAGCGCAGCCCCTGCAGGTGCCGCAGGCCCTTCTCGAAGTCCTCGCGCTCGCCCCGGATGCGCGTCGCCATGTGGCCCATCACGTCGCGGTTCTTGCCGCGCAGGGCCTTGAGCTCGAAGAGCTGCTCGACGAGGTTGCGGCGCCGGGCGGCCAGGACCGAGCCGGCGACCCGGCTCATCTCGTCGAACTCGCGGCGCACGTGCTCGACGAGGATCTCGCGCTGGCGCGGCACGAGCTCGACCGACAGGGCGCGCTCGAGGGCGGGCAGGCGACTGCGCTCGAGCAGTTCGCGGTCGCCCTGCACCCGCGCGACCAGGCCCTTCTGCGCCGAGACGGGGAACACCATCCCCGCCGGCAGCTCGAGCGATGCGGAGACGCTTGCCACCTGGCGATCGATCTCGGCCTCGACGCTGGCGTCGTCCTTGAGCTCGTCCCAGAGGCCGTCGATCTTGTTGAGCACCGCGATCCGGCCGCTGCGCTGGACCGGGCTGACATGGCGGCGCCAGACCTCGATGTCGGAACGGGTGACGCCGGTGTCGGCGGCCAGCACGAACAGCACCGCGTCGGCCTTCGGGATCATCGAGAGGGTCAGTTCCGGCTCGGCGCCGATCGCGTTGAGCCCGGGGGTATCGATGATCACCAGTCCCAGCTCGAGCAGGGGATGCGGATAGTTGACGATCGCATGCCGCCAGCGGGGGACCTGCACCAGGCCGTCCGCATCGGGCTCGAGGAAGTCGTCGTCGTCCTCGACGAAGCCGAGCTGGCGCGCGCGCTCGATATCGACCTTCTCGACCTCCTGCACCGCGGTGAAGGCCTGGCGCAGGCGGGTCGGGTCGCCCCGGGGCAGCGGGATCTCGGTCCAGGCTTCGGGATGCTCGCGCAGCTCGGCCAGCGGCGTGTCGTCCATCCGGGTGTCCACCGGCAGGAGGCGGACGGACGGCGGCCGGTCGGCGTCGTAGCGCAGTTCCGTCGGGCACATCGTGGTGCGGCCCGCCGACGAGGGCACGATACGCTGGCCGTGGTCAGCGAAGAAGATCGCGTTGATCAGCTCGGACTTGCCGCGCGAGAACTCCGCCACGAAGGCGACCGTGATGCGCTCGTCGGCCAGCCGCGCGAGGATCGCCTCGATGCGCGCCCGGGCGACCTCGTCGGCCAGCCCGACGTCGTCGAGCCACAAGCCGTAGCGGCGAACCGCATCGGCGAGTTCGCCCCTCCAGCCGCCATAAGCGGCGATCTGTTCGCCGATCGCACCCATTGAGCCTGTGGTCTTCGCGCAGGGCCGGGCCCTGGCCGGATTGAAGTCGAGCCGACTCTAGCACAGGGGTCCGGGCGGACCGGCCTGCCGCGCGGACGGGGCCCGGAGCAGCCGCCATCCGGCCGCTTGACCGGGTTGAACGGCGGTTGCGCCGCTCGTGACGCCGCTCGTGGCGAGGCCCGTGGCGAGCGCTCAGCGCTGGCAGCCCGGGCAGAAATAGCTGGCGCGCTGCTGCTGGACGATCCGCCGGATGGTCCCGCCGCAACGGCCGCAGGCCAGCCCGTCCCGGCCATATACCCGGCAGGCGAGCTGGAAATAGCCGCCGACGCCGTCGGGGCCGGCGAAGTCGCGCAGGGTGGTACCGCCCAGTTCGATCGCTTCGGCCAGGGTTTCCCGGATCGCCTCGGCGAGCCGCGCGTAGCGCCCCTCCCCGATCGCCCCGGCCGCGCGCGTCGGCCGTATTCCCGCCCGGTGCAGGCTCTCGGAGGCGTAGATGTTGCCGACGCCGACGACCGCGCTCCCGGCGAGCAGGAACTGCTTGACCGAGGCGATGCGCCCGCGCGACGCGCGATAAAGGTAGCCGCCATCGAAAGTCTCCGCGAACGGCTCGATGCCCAGCCCGGCAAGCAGCGGATGGCCTTCCACCGGCCCCTGCCCCGGCCCGTGCCAGAGGACCGCGCCGAAGCGACGCGGATCGTTGAGCCGGGCCACGCCGTGCTCGAACACGATGTCGAAATGGTCGTGCCGCCCGGGCGGTGGCGCGTCCGGGCGGAACACGAGGTTGCCGCTCATGCCGAGGTGCAGGATCAGCGTCCCCGGCTCGAAGCCGAGCAGCAGGTACTTGCCGCGACGACGCACGGACGCGAGTTCCCGGCCCGGCAGGATGCGCTGGAGATCCGCCGGGATCGGCCAGCGCAGGGCCGGCGCGCGGACCGCCACGGCGCGCACCCGGCGCCCGAGGACGGCAGCCTCGAGGCCGCGCCTGACCGTCTCCACCTCGGGTAGTTCGGGCATCGATACTCACCTTGCTCCGGCATTCGCTTGGACCTAACATCCTCCCATGAATACGACGTATCCCCGGCTGCGCGGGCTCGCGGGCCGCCGCGCGGGCCGGGTTTGCGCGCTCCTCGCCTGCGCAGGCGCCCTGGCCGCCTGTGCGATCGACGGGCCGGGCACTCCCTCCCCCGAACCCC
>DAIMFM010000269.1:0-4018 GCA_036724585.1 Burkholderiaceae bacterium
GACGCCAACACCTACCTGCTGATCACCCGGGCGCTCGACTACTTCGATCCGGCGCGGGCCACGGGCGGTCGCCTCGACGAGGCGCTGGCGCCGGTGACCGCCGATTTCCTCGTGGTCTCGTTCACCACCGACTGGCGCTTCGCGCCGGCGCGCAGCCGCGAGATCGTCGAGGCGCTGCTCTCGACCAAGCGCCACGTCAGCTACGCCGAGATCCAGGCGCCGCATGGCCACGATGCCTTCCTGCTGGCGGATCCCCAGTACCACGGCATCGTGCGCGCGTACTTCGAGCGCATCGCGCGGCGCATCGGGGGGGCGTCGTGAACAACGGCCTGCGTCCCGACCTTGCCCTGATCGCCGACTGGATCGCCCCCGGTGCCAATGTGCTCGACCTCGGCTGCGGCGATGGCGCCCTGCTCGACTGGCTGCAGCGCCACAAGGGCTGCCTGTCCTACGGCGTCGAGATCGACGACGAGCAGGTGCTGCGTTGCGTGCAGCGCGGCGTCGACGTCATCCAGCGCGACATCGAGGCCGGGCTGGGCATGTTCAAGAAGACCCGGTTCGACGTCGTGGTGTCGTCGATGGCGATCCAGTCGACCCAGCGCACCGAGTACGTCCTGCGCGAGATGAGCGAGGTGGGCGCCGAGGGGATCGTCTCGTTCCCCAACTTCGGCCACTGGTACCACGTCTGGTCGATCCTGCGCGGGCGGATGCCGGTGTCGCGCGAAATGCCCTACCAGTGGTACAACACGCCGAACCTCCACCTGGCGACCCTGCGCGACTTCGAGGACCTCATGCGCGCGCTCGAGCTCGACATCGTGGATGCCGCCTTCCTCGCCGACGGCAGGCCGGTGTCGGCCTTCGCGACCCTGCGCGCCACGCAGGCGATCTACCGCTTCAGGCGTCGCGACGCGGGCGAGGCCCGGCAGGCGGCCGCGGACGGAGCGGGCTAGTCGCCCTTGCCCGGCGGAAGCAGCCGCAGCAGGCGGCCGTCCGATTCGTCGAGCAGGTAGATGGCCCCGTCCGGTCCCTGGCGGACGTCGCGGATCCGGGCGCGGATCTCGTCGAGCAGGCGCTCCGCTTCCTTCACGCCGTGCGCATCGCCCTCGAGGCGGATGAGCCGCTCGCCGGCGAGCGAACCAGAGAGCAGGTCGCCGCGCCAGTCGCCCCACTGGCTGCCGGCCACGAAGCTCATCCCGGACGGCGCGACCGAGGGGGTCCATTGCCAGAGCGGCGGCTCGACGTCGGGCGCGCTCGTGCCTTCGCCGATCCGGGCGCCGCTGGCGTACTCGCGCCCGTGGGTGATGCGCGGCCAGCCGTAGTTGCGCCCGGGGAGGATGCGGTTGATTTCGTCGCCGCCGCGCGGGCCGTGCTCGTGGATCCAGAGTTCGCCCGTCGTCGGATCGAGCGTCGCTCCCTGGATGTTGCGATGGCCGTAGGACCAGATCTCGGGCAGCGCGCCGCTGCGCGTGGTGAAGGGATTGTCCGGCGGGACGCTGCCGTCGGGACGCAGGCGCACGATCTTGCCGATGTGGCTGGACAGGTCGAGGGCCTGGCCGCGCAGGTCGTAGCGGTCGCCCAGGGTCACGAAGAGCATGCCGTCGCGCCCGAAGACGAGGCGCGAACCCCAGTGGTTGTTGCCGCGGTGGGCGGGATGCTGCGCGAAGATCCGCTCGGCGGATTCGAGCCGCAGGGCGTCGAGGTCGAGCCGGGCCCGCATCACGGCGGTGCGCGCCTTGTCGTCGACCGGTTCGGCGTAGCTGAAGTAGATCATGCCGCTGGTGGCGAAGTCCGGCGCCAGCACGACGTCGAGCAGGCCCCCCTGGCCGCGGGCATGGACCTCGGGCAGTCCGGCGATCGGCTCGGACAGTTCCCCGTTCGCGCTGATGACGCGCATGCGACCCGGTCGCTCGGTGACGAGATAGCCCCCGCCGGGCAGGAAGGCCACCGACCACGGCGTCACCAGGCCCTCGGCGACGGTCTGGAGCACCAGCGGGCCGAGGCTCGACTTCACCGTCATCGAATGCGACGCCGACTCGACGTCGCCCGAACGACAGCCGAGGACGGCCAGCGCGCCGAGCAGGATTGCAACCAGGCCGGCCCGGGTGGTCCGGCGGACGCGAAGTCCCACGCTCATCGGGCGAGTCGCGCGGCCAGCCGGCGCTGCAGTTCTTCCGAGTTGCGGCTCTCGACGTGGGCACGCGCCATCTCGTCGAGCACCGCTGCCGTCTCCGCGCGGCTGCCGCCGGCGAGCAGCGCGAGCAGGTTGGCCTTCATGCGGGCGACCGTCGCCGGGTCCGTGAGGGCGACGGCGTCGAGGATCTCGCCCAGCCGGGTGTCGAAGTCCCCGGCCGGCACGGACTCGGTCAGGAAGCCGATGCGCAGCATCTCGGCCGACTCGATGGTCATGCCGGTGAGCATCAGCTTGGCAGTGGCGCCCAGGCCGAGGCGCTCGAGGTAGCGGCGCAGGCCGCCCGGATAGTAGTGCAGGCCGAAGCGGGCCGCCGGCATGAACATCCGCAGGCCATCGCGGCCGATCCGCAGGTCGCAGGCAAGCGCCATGTCGGTGGCCCCGCCGTAGACCGAGCCCGAGAGGGCGGCGATCGTCAGGCACGGCAGGCGCTCGAGCGCATCGAGCATGTCCTCGAGCCGGTGGTCGAGCTCGGTGCCGATCGCGCCCAGGGTGTAGCCCGAGCTGAAGGTGCGTTCGCCGGTCCCGATGATCACGAGCGCGCGCAGGGCCTGGGACCCATCCGCGGCGCGTGCCGCGAAGAAGGCGCCGAGGGCGTCGACGTCGGCCGGGTCGAGCCGGTTGTGCTCGTCGGGCCGATCGAGGCGCAACAGCGCGAAGCCGTCGCAGCTGCGCAGCTTCGGTGCGCCCGGATGGTCGGCCAGCGCGGTCTCGGGCGCTGCGAGCAGGCGGGCCCAGGAATCGGTGGCGAGGTCGGAGGTGGCCTGGTTCATCGAATGCTCGCTGGGCGCCCTCACGGGTTCCCGTTCAGGAAGGCGGCGACGACCGGGTCCGTGCGCAGTGCCGCGAGTTGCTCGTCGTCCGGCAGTTGGGGGCGGTCGCGATCGGCCGCCACCAGGCACAGGAAGCCGAGCGCCTCGTCGGCATCGGCCCGGAACTGGTGCCAGGTCAGCGGTTCGATCTCGACGAGGTCGTGGGCGGCGATCGCATGCACCCGGTCGCCGACCAGGACGCGGCCGCGGCCCCGCAGCACCAGCACGGCATGCGTGTGCTCGTGGCGCTCCAGGGTGGAGTGGCCGCCGGCGGCCACTTCGAAGTAGCGCCACTGCGTGCCCGCGGGAACCTCGTCGAACAGCACCTGGCGGGTGACGTCGCGAAAGGGCGCCGCGCCCTCGTCCTTGTAGCGCAGCAACTCGACGCCGTCCCAGCGAAAGCCTTCGCGCGCGCGTCGAACGGTGGGCCTGCTCATGGGCGGATTCTACCGGGCTCTCCGCCCGCCTCGCGAACCCGGGCCGCGAAGGCGGCCGCGCGCGCCTCGAGCCCGTCGCCCGCCTCGAGCAGGTTGCCGCCGATCAGCAGCATGGTGTCGCGCCCGAAGAGCGCGAGCATCTCGTCGACCCGGTCGACCCGCATGCCGCCGGCGGGCACCGGCATCGCGGGACGCAGCCCACCCAGGGGTTCGCGGGCGGCCGTCGCGATCGCCTCGCAGGTCGCGCGCGAGTAGCCGAAGCGTCCCCCGTGGTTGGGAAAGATCGTCGCGTCGGCGCCGAAGGCCCGGAACAGGCGGCCGAGGAGCAGGGCGGGCGCGATCGCGGTACCGGCCAGCGCCGGGTGCGCGATCAGCGGAACGCCCGCCTCGGCCCGCAGCAGCTCGGCGAACACCGGTGCGCCGAGGATCATCGGGCAGGCGAGCAGGGCGCCCACCCCGGCGTCGCGCGCCACGCGCAGCTGCGCCGCCAGCCGGCCGGGGCCGCCGGCGAGGTTGGGCGCGTAGATCGTGCGCCCGCCGGTCGCCCGGTTCGCCGCATCGATCGCCCGCTGCACGGCCGG
>DAIMFM010000270.1:0-3999 GCA_036724585.1 Burkholderiaceae bacterium
GCGAGCGATTCGATGAAGGCGCCGCAGGCGCGCCCGGGAAGAAGGGCCGACTGGCGGCCGAAGAGATGGCGCCAGCGCGCCTGCTCGTCGGCCTCGTAGGCAGCGGGGTCCTGCGCCACGCGATAGTCCTCGTGCGCGCGGGAATAGTCGCCCCGCAGCGCGTGCGCCGACTTGTCACCGATTTCCGGGAGGAGGGGTCTTGCACCCATGTCCAGCTCCGTTGCAATGCATGGGAACAGGATGCCACGATCGAGTGGAATGGCGATTCCTGTGTTGCCTTTATTTGGGCTATTCTGGTGGATATATTTCGATCAATGCCCGTATGGGAAATGAACGTCCCGAACTCAACTAACGCCCCGAATCGCCCCGCCTCGCACGGAGGCTCCGGATGACCCGTTCACGGCTCAGCGATGCGCTCGATGTCCGGATCGTCGAGGCCCTGCAGCGCGATGCCAAGCTTTCGGCCCAGGAACTGGCCGAGCGCGTCGGCGCCTCGACGACGGTCTGCTGGCGCCGTGTGCGCCGCCTGCAGTCGGCCGGTGTCCTGCGCCGCGCCGCGATGCTCCTCGACCCGGCCCGCGCCGGTGTGCCCGAGGTCGTCTTCGCCCGGATCCGGATGTCCTCGCACCAGCCGGCCGTCACCCGGGCGTTCGAGGAAGCGATGCGGGTGAGGGAGGAGGTGCTGGAGTGCTATCCGCTGATGGGCAACGCCGACTACCAGCTCAAGGTCGCGGTACCGGGCATAGGCGCCTACAACCGCTTCCTGCAGGACTTCCTGCTGGGACTGGAGGGGGTCGCCAACGTGGAGTCGAGCTTCGCGTTGCGCGAGGTCAAGAACGACCCGGCGCTTCCCGTGGGACGCTTCGCCCTCGAGGACTGATTCCGCGGCGCCCGCGCAGCGCCCGGGCGCGCTCCCACCGCTCACTCGCCGGCCCGGCGTGCTTCCGGCCGCTCACTCGCCCGCCTGCCGCGCCTCCAGCGATTCCCAGCGCTCGAGCATCTCGATGAGCGAGGCCTCGATCTCGTCGTGGCGCAGCTGGTCGTCGCGCAGGACCTCGGGGTCGTTGCGGAAGTAGTCGGGCGCCGTCATCTTCGCGTGCAATGCCGCCTGCTCGGCTTCGAGCGCCTCGATCCTGCCGGGGAGGACGTCGAGCTCCCGTTGCTCGCGATTGTTCAGCTTCTGCCGGCGCTTCGGCCGGGAACGCTCGCCGGTCGGCGCCGGCGCGGGCGTCGCGCCCGTTGCGCTCGCCGCCTGCGCCACGGGCGCGGGGCGCTGGCGCAGCCAGTCCTCGTATCCGCCGACGTACTCGCGCCATGCCCCGTCGCCTTCGGCGGCGATCGTCTGCGTCACGACGTTGTCGAGGAAGGCGCGGTCGTGGCTGACCAGCAGCAGCGTGCCCTCGTACTCCTGCAGCGTCGATTCGAGCAGCTCGAGCGACTCCATGTCGAGGTCGTTCGTGGGTTCGTCGAGCACGATCAGGTTGGCGGGTTGCGCGAACAGGCGCGCCAGCAGCAGGCGGTTGCGCTCGCCGCCCGAGAGGCTCGCGACGGGCGAGGCGGCCCGCCGGGGCGAGAAGAGGAAATCGCCCAGGTAGCTCATGACATGGCGGCGCTGGCCGCCGATCTCGATCCATTCGGATCCCGGCGCGATCGATTCGGCGACGCTCGCCTGCGGATCGAGCTGGGCCCGCATCTGGTCGAAGTAGGCGATGCGCAGGCCGGTGCCGAGCTCGACCCGGCCCTCGTCGGGTTCGAGCGAGCCCAGCATCAGGCGCAGGAGCGTGGTCTTGCCGGCGCCATTGGGGCCGATGAGGCCGATGCGGTCGCCGCGCTGGACCAGGCAGGAGAAGTTCCGCACCACCCAGCGCTCGCCGCTGGGTGTGTCGAAGCGCTTGCCCACGTCGAAGAGCTCGGCGACCCGTCGGCCGGAGCGGCTGCCGGCATCGAGCCGGATGCGCAGGTCGCCCTGGCGTTCGCGCCGCTGCTCGCGTTCGCGGCGCAGCGCCTCGAGCCGGCGCACGCGGCCCTGGTTGCGGGTGCGGCGGGCTTCGACCCCCTTGCGGATCCATGCCTCTTCCTGCTGCCAGAAGCGGTCGAAGCGGCGCCGTCCCTCGGCTTCCACCGCGAGCTGGTCGGCCTTGAAGCGTTCGTAGTCGGCGAAGTTGCCGGGATAGCTGCGCAGCAGCCCGCGGTCGAGTTCGACGATGCGGGTGACGACGCGATCGAGGAAGCGCCGGTCATGGGTCACGACGACCAGGGTGGGCCCGCGCACGAGCAGGTCCTCGAGCAGGGTGATGCCATCGATGTCGAGGTGGTTGGTGGGCTCGTCCAGCAGCAGCAGGTCGGGTTCGAGCGCCAGCGCGAGGGCGCGCGCGGCGCGCTTGCGCTCGCCGCCGGACAGTTGCCCGGGCGCCCGGTCGAGCAGCGCGCCGAGCCGGTCGGCCATGGCTTCCAGTCGGGCCATCGCCTGCCAGCGCTCGCGCTCGTCGGGGATCGCCATGATCGCGCCACGCTCGACCAGGCTGTCGCGCACCGTGGCGGCATCCGGAAGCACCGGTTCCTGCTCGACGAGCACGCGTCGCAGGCCGTCGGCATGCTGCAGCTCGCCGTCGTCGAGCGCGCGCCGACCGGCGATCACCGCCAGCAGGCTCGACTTGCCGCTGCCGTTGCGCCCGATCAGTCCGATGCGCTCGCGTGGCTCGATGGTGAGCGCGGCGCCGTCGAGCAGGGGCATGTCGCCGTGCGCGAGCTCGGCCTTGTTCAGTGTCAGGAGTGCCATGGACCCGTGATCGCCAGGCTCAGGCCCGGCGAGTAGATGTTGGTGAAAAGCCAGCGCCCCGTCGGATCGAAGCATATGCCGGCGAACTCCGCGTCGCGGTAGTCGCCGGGCGGGCGGCGCTTGCCGGCTGCGGCGAGCGCCTTCGCCTCCAGGACCGCGGCGTTGCGGGCGATGGCGAAGGATTTCCCTTCGTCGTCGACGGCCATCAGCCGGTTGCCGAAACCGCCGTCGTCTTCGATGCCGCCCCCGTCCTCGCAGAACACCAGGCGGCCGCGCAGATCGAAGGCGAGGTTGTCGGGATGATGGCCATCGAGTGGCCGCTGCCCCGCGAACAGCGCGACGAGTTCGTCGCTCGCCGGATCGAAGGCCCACAGGGCGCCCGGCCCCCGGCCCGCCTCGCCCTTCGCATTGCGTCCCGCGGCCGTATCGGCCATGACGAGGATGCCCTCGCCGAAGCACAGGCCTTCGCCGCGCGCGAGCAGCAGGCCACCCTCGGCCCAGGCCTGCGCGAAGGGGCCGCTCACCCGCCTCGCCTCGCCGCCGGGGTCGAGCGCGAGCATGCGCGAATCGGCGTCCGGTTCCGCGATGTCGATCCACTCGATCCGGTGGCGCTCGCCGGCCCGCGGCGCGCGCAGGTCGGCATTGCGCCGGCCCCGTACCCTGGCCGCCTGCAGCCGGCCACCCGCCTCGAGGCTGCCGCGCCTGCCGCTGCGGTCCTTCGGCTGGAAGCGGTAGAAGCCGCTGGCACGGCTCACCCAGTTGTCCTCGCTGAGGTAGACGTCGCCGCGCCCGGGATCGACCGCGGCCGCCTCGTGCGCAAAGCGCCCCATGCCGACGATGGGCCTGCCGCTCGTGCGCAGGGGATCCGGATCGACCTCGAAGACGTAGCCATGGCGCCGGCCGGTGCTCGAGGCGGAGTCGAGCATGACTTCCTCGCAGCTCAGCCAGGTACCCCAGGGCGTGACGCCGCCGGCGCAGTTGATCAGGGTGCCGGCCAGGCTGGTGCGTGCCGAGACCAGGCGGCCGCGACGCAGGCGCAGGCTGGTGGCGCCGCCGCCGGGCGCCAGCGGCGCGTCGTCGGGCATCGTGCCGCTGTCCCAGGTCGCCGGCGCGGAAAGCACGGGCCCGCTCCATCGCTCATGGTTGCGCACGAGCAGCCATTCGTCGGCCCCGGGATCGCCGCCGACGACGCCCATGCCGTCGTGGTTGCCGGGACAGGG
>DAIMFM010000271.1:0-3953 GCA_036724585.1 Burkholderiaceae bacterium
TCGACGGTGGTGGTGCCGAAGACGATGAACCAGCAGCTGATCGCCATGGCCACCGCGCCGATGATGAGCACGAGCACGACCGGGGCCGGCAGGTCGACCTCGGCCGCCATCAGCCGGCTGCCGTAGGCGAACACCGCGAGCGTCAGCGCCGCCGCGATCGCCGCGGCGGGGCGCCTGTAGGACAGGCCGGTCACCGGCGCCGGCAGCGGGATCTCGCGCATCGATATCCGGGACCCGAGACGAGACCGCCCGCTTCAGGCTGCGGCCTCGGCCGCCGCCGCCCGGCGCGCGAGCAGCGCGCGCCCGGCCCGGGAGCCGTTGGCGCGTGCGAGCTGGTCGGAGATCCACTGGCCGGCGTCGACCAGGCCGTCGAGGTCGAGCCCCGTGTCGATGCCCATGCCGTGGAGCATGTAGACGAGGTCCTCGGTGGCGACGTTGCCGGTCGCGCCCTTGGCGTAGGGGCAGCCGCCGAGGCCGGAGATCGAGCTGTCGAACTTGTCGACGCCGACCTCGAGGCAGGCGAGCGTGTTGGCGAGCGCCTGTCCGTAGGTATCGTGGAAGTGGCCCGACAGCATCGCCAGCGGCACTTCCTTCGCCGCCGCCTCGAAGGTCCGGTAGACGTGTTCGGCGGTGCCCACGCCGATGGTGTCCGCGATCCCGATCTCGTGGCAGCCGAGGTCGCGCATGCGGCGCACCACGTCGAGCACGGATTCGAGCGGGACCTCGCCCTGGTAGGGGCAGCCGAAGGCCACGGAGATCGCCGCGCGCAGGCGCAGGCCCCTGGCGAGCGCGCCCTCGGCGACCGGGCGGAAGCGCTCGATGCTCTCGGCGATCGAGCAGTTGATGTTCCGGTGCGAGAAGGCTTCGCTCGCCGCGCCGAAGATCACCACCTCGTCGGCGCCGGAGGCGAGCGCCCCCTCGAGGCCGCGCACGTTGGGCGCGAGCACCGAGACCCGGCTGCCGGCCGGCCGCTCGATGGCGGCCATGACGTCGACGGCATCGGCCATCTGCGGCACCCACTTGGGCGAGACGAAGGAGGTCGCCTCGAACTGGCGCACGCCGGCGTCGGTGAGCCGCCGGATCAGCTCGACCTTGGTGGCCGTCGAAACCGGCTGCTTCTCGTTCTGGAGGCCGTCGCGAGGGCCGACCTCGGTCAGGTAGACACGTTTCGGGTACTTCATGACGTTCGTCCCTGGGCCGGCGCGGGCGCGGGATCGCGCGAACTCAGTAGCCGCGGTCGCGCCGGACCTGGCCGCTGACCGGTTCGCCGGCCATCCATTGCCGAATCTTAGCAGTGAGTTGATCCGCACCCTCGTCGGGGAGGGTAATGGCGGCGACGTGCGGCGTGATCCGCACGCCGGGATGGCTCCAGAACGGGTGTCCCGCCGGCAGCGGCTCGGTCTCGAACACGTCGAGGCTGGCGCCGAGCAGGTGGCCCGAATCGAGCGCGGCGAGCAGGTCGGCTTCGTTCACGAGGCCGCCGCGGGCGACGTTGATGAGCCAGGATCCGCGCGGCATCCGCGCCAGCGTGTCGGCGTTGACGATGCCGCGGGTCGCCTCGGTGAGCGGCGCCAGCAGGATCAGCACCTGGCTGCGCGCGAAGAAGTCGTCGCGCCGGTCGGGACCGAGCACCTCGATGCCTTCCTCCACGCGGTTCGATCCGGCCGCGGCGATCAGGGAATAACCGAAGGGCCGAATGGCGCTGGCCACCCGGTGCCCGAGCACCCCGATCCCGAAGAGCCCCACGGTGATGTCGCGCCGCGGGGTGTAGGCGAGCTGGCGCCAGACACCGCGGGCCTGCTGCTCTTCGTACTGGCCGCGGCGCTGGGCGTAGCGAAAGAGTTCGGCGCAGCAGTACTCGGCCATCTGCAGCCCCATGCCGCCGTCCTCGATGCGGAAGATCGGGAGCTCGGGGGGCATGCCCGGATGGCCGAGCAGGTGGTCGACGCCGGCGGCGGCGCTCAGGAAGGCGCGCAGGCCCGTGATGCGTTCGAAGAAGTCGGCCGGCGGCCGCCAGCCGATCGCGAAGTCGGCGCTCGCGCGCCCGCCGTCATCGATGAAGACCTCGGCTTCGGGCAGGCGGGCGACGACTTCGTCGCGCCATTGGCGGGCGTGCTCGTCGAAGGGAACGGTGATCGCGATGCGTGGTTTCATGCCCCGAAGGATAGATCATCGGGATCCGCCCATCCGCACGCGGCTCGGGGCCCAGGCCGTGAGCACCACCCGCTCGTCGCTGCCCAGCACCCATTGCTGGCCCTCGCGCAGGAAGACATCGCGCGGCCGGCCCGGTTCGGTGAGCCAGAGCACGCCGCTGCGCAGGTCGATCTGCCGGCCGATCGCATGCTCGAGGATCAGCGAACTGCCCTTGGGCAGGAGCACCTCCGCCTCCGGCGGCAGGCCCGCGAGGATTTCCTGGTTCGTATTCGGCTTCTTCATGCGCTTCTCCGGGCATCGCGCCCTGCACGCATTCCAGCAAAGCCCTATGCTCACCACAAACGGAATTCCAGCACGCGACGCATGCAAGATCTGCATGAATGGACCGGCCGGCCGCTCGCCCTGTCCCACCTGCGGGTGTTCGAGGCGGCCGCACGCCTGCTGAGCTTCACCGCCGCGGGCCACGAGTGCGCCCTGTCGCAGTCGGCGGTCAGCCGCCATGTCGCCGAGATCGAGCGCCAGCTGGGCCAGCCCCTGTTCCTGCGGCGCACCCGCGCGCTGGAGCTCAGCGCCGCCGGCGTCGAGCTGCTGGCGGCGGTCCAGCCGGCGCTGGCGCGCATCGACGAATGCGTGGCGCGCCTGCGGCGGGTGGATGCGCGCTACCGGATCGACATCAGCACCTTCGCGTCGTTCGCCTCGATGTGGCTGGTGCCGCGGCTCGCCGAGTTCCAGGCCCTGCATCCGGAAGCGGACATCCGGCTATCGGCGAGCGACCGCTATGTCGATGTCGACCGCGAGGGTTTCACCCTGGCCCTGCGCGCCTGCGACCGGCGCCATCCGCCGCCCGGGGCGATCCACCTCTTCGACGAGACGGTCGCCCCCATGTGCAGCCCGCAGTTCGCCGAGCAGGCCGGTCGCGACGGCCGGCCGCTGCGCGGGCCCGCCGACCTCGCCCACCATGTGCTGCTCGATCTCCACTACGACCGTCCGCTGGCGGCGCTGGTGGATCGATGGGACAAGTGGTTCCGCCGGATCGGCCACCCGCCGGTGCGCCCGCGCGGGCGGCTGATCTTCGACATGATCGACCAGATGCACCAGGCGGCCGTCGCCGGCCAGGGCGTCGCGCTCGGCCGCAGGCCGTTCTCGGACGCGCTGGTCGCGGCCGGCAAGCTGATGGTGCCCTTCGGCGAGCCGGTGCCGACCGGCTACGCCTACTACGCCGTGGTCGCGGAGCGCGCCGCTGGCGAACCGACCGCGCAGGCCTTCATCGAGTGGGTGCGCGCCACCTGCCGGGCGGCCTCGCCAGCGGCCGCATGACCGGCTGGCGCGCCGCGCTCCAGGTCCCGCCGGTGCGCGGCGTATCGCCTCAGGTTGCGGCGAGTTCGATCAGCTGGGCGCCCTCGGCGACCTGGTCGCCCACCGCATAGAACACCTGCTTCACTTCGCCGGCGATCGGCGCCGAGATGGTGTGCTCCATCTTCATCGCCTCCATGATCGCGAGCGGGTCGCCGGCGTTCACCCTGGCGCCGGGCGCCACCATCAGCGCGATCAGCTTGCCCGGCATCGGGGCGGTCAGCTGGCCGGCGTCGGGCGCCTCGGCGCCGGCGTGCACGATGGGCGAGCTGGCGACGAAGCTGGCCAGTCCCTCGTCGGTGAAGACATGGATGCGCTCGCCCTCGACGAAGCAGCCGAGCGCGACGACGCTCTCGCCGATACGCCCCGTGAGCCGGCGGCCCGCGGGATCGTAGCGCATCGCCTCGAGCGCGAAGGCGTCCTCGCCCACGCGCACCGTGGTGGCG
>DAIMFM010000272.1:0-3952 GCA_036724585.1 Burkholderiaceae bacterium
CGCGAGGCCCGGGCGCGACCCTGAGGTGATATCCGCGACCCATGCCTTCGGGCTCACGCCGGTTGATGCACTGCTCTGTCGCATCCAGTTCCACCGGATGCGCTACGAGGGCATCTATACGCCGCCGACCGACGAGGGCCTGGGCATGCTGCTGTTCCCCGGTACCATCGGCGGGCTCAACTGGGGCGGACTGTCGGTCAATCCCGAGCAGCAGATCCTCGTCACCAACAACAGCCGCCTGGCCAATCGAGTGCAACTGGTGCCGCGGGAGCGGGTCGACGACCCGCCGATCGGCGACGGCGGCGCGCGCCCGGACCAGGAGGTTGCGCCGCAGGCGGGGTCGCCCTACGGGGTCGATCGTCCGATCTGGCTTTCGCCCCTGGGGGTGCCGTGCATCTCCCCGCCCTGGGGCTACCTGTCGGCCACGGATCTGCGCACGGGTGAGCTTTTGTGGAGCAAGCCGATCGGCACAGGTTACGACAGCGGACCGCTGGGCATCCCGTCGCGGCTCAAGATCCCCATCGGCACGGCGACCATTGGTGGCTCGATGAACACCCGCAGCGGGCTGACCTTCATCGCGTCCTCCCAGGACAACTTCGTGCGCGCTTTCCATACCCGCAGCGGCGAGCTGCTGTGGGATGCCCGGCTGCCGGCCAGCGCACAGGCGTCACCGATGACCTACATGCACGAGGGCCGCCAGTACGTGGCCATCGCCGCCGGCGGGCACGCCCGGCTCGAAACCACCCTTGGGGACTACGTGGTCGTGTTCGCGCTGCCGACGCAGGCCGACGCCCGTTGAGTTTCCGTACCGGGCGAGCGGCGGCGGCTGCGCGCCGACACCCGGGTACGAGTGGAGCGCCCTGGCTATGGATGCGGCTGCGGGCCCTCTCCGGAGAGTGATCGCAGGATCGAGCGGACGATCCCCGTATCGGCCGAACCGGGAACGAACGCGGCGAGCGCCCGGCGCAGCAGCCCGGCTAGCGTGGCCATCCGCTGCTCCCGCAACCCCCGCATCACGACGGCGGGATCGTCGCTTCCGAAGACCCCGTGCACCCTGGCGCTGCGCCGCGC
This sequence comes from Burkholderiaceae bacterium, assembly GCA_036724585.1. Classification (GTDB taxonomy): domain Bacteria; phylum Pseudomonadota; class Gammaproteobacteria; order Burkholderiales; family Burkholderiaceae_E; genus JAMLIN01. The sequence goes on from DAIMFM010000272.1 coordinate 1,072, forward strand.
GTATGCGCTTTTCGCTTGCATCGCTACCCTCCGCCTCGTTGACTGGTGGCGGCAATTCTCTGCCGGCCCGCTGCCTGGGCGGCGACTCGTTCGAGCGATTTTTTGCTGGACTTGCTGCACCCCTGTGGCAATCTTTGCCGAAGTTGCTCGATCGGGAGGCGACGGTAGCGATGGACGCGAGAATCCTGCGAGCGATCCATCTCATGGAGTCCCGGATCGGCGGCGATCTCTCGATGGAGGCGATCGCCGCCGAGGTCGGCCTGTCCCTCTTCCATTTCCATCGACTGTTCCGGCGCTGCGTGGGCGAGACGCCGGCCGACTACCTGCGGCGCATCCGCCTCGATGCGGGGGCACTGCGATTGCGCTGGACCCGCGATTCCGTCGGCGCGATCGCCGGCGCGGTCGGCTACACCAGCCAGGCGGCGTTCACCCGGGCGTTCAATGAACGCTACGGGCTGTCCCCGCTGCGCTTTCGCAAGGATTCCCTGCGCTGGCCGCCGCTGCCGGTCGACGGCACGCTCGGCCATGTGGCGTTCGAGCGCGAGAGCGGCTCCCACCGCTGCATCGCGCGGCGCTACTTCGGCCCGCTCGACCTCGTGCCCCGGCGCTGGCGCAGCTTCGTCGAGGAGCTGCCCGACTTCGTCAGGAGGCTCGCGACGGGCCCATGCATCGGGCTCGTCTACGACGATCCACGCTTCACGCCGCCGGAGCAGATCCGCTACGACTGCTGCATCGTCATCGACGACGCCGATTTCGACGCCGACGCCGTCCGGCTCGCTCGCCGCGACCTGCGCGAGGTCCGGACGCGCCCGGGCCGATACATCTGCCAGCCGCACGCCGGCGGCTACGCCGACGTGGGCAAGAGCTACAGCCGCCTGCTCGACCACTGGATCGCCACCAGCGGCTACTCGCTCACCGACGACCCCGGGATCGAGTGGTACGCGACCTCACCCGCGAGGAGCCCGGAAGCCGCGCTCGACATCCTGCTGATGATGCCGGTCCGCTAGGAAGCGCCCGCCCGACGATCCGCCTCAGGAACCGCTGCGATGCGGGCGGGGGCCGCGGCGCCGCCGTGGCAGCAGCATGCCGACCTGTTCGCGATAGGCGCGATAGCGATCCCCGTACTGCGCGACGAGGTCGCGCTCCTCGAACCAGATCCCGACCAGGATGTAGCCGGTGGTGCCGACCGCGAACAACAGGTGGCCCGCCGTCATGTGCGGCGTCGACCAGAAGGCGAGCAGGAAGCCCACGTAGATGGGATGCCGCACATAGCGATAGAAGAACGGCGTGCGGAACTCCGGCGCGGGCAACGGGCGGTTGCGCAGCCGCGCATACACCTGTTGCAGGCCGAAGAGCTCGAAGTGGCTGATCAGGAAGGTGCTCACCAGCACGACGCCCCAGCCGATCCAGGCGAGCGCGCCCAGCACGCCGGCGAGGCCCGCGTCAGAGACCGACCAGACCACCGGCTCGGTGATCGGCCGCCATTGCCACAGGAGCAGGGCCAGCGCTGCCGTCGCCGCCAGCACGAAGGTGCTGCGCTCGATCGCCGGAGCCATGATGCTGGCCAGCCACTGCTTGAACCAGCGTCGCGCCATGATCGAGTGCTGCAGGGCGAAAAGCCCGAGCAGAGCGAGGTTGACCACCAGGGCTTCGGCCAGGGGCGCGGTGGCGCCGCCGCCCACGCCATCGATGGTCGTGCCGATCGGCACGTTCTGGACGAAGGCGATCGCCCACAGGAAGGTCACCAGGAAGAGAACGTAGGCGCAGATTCCGTACGCCATTGTCAGAAGTCTCGTCATGGCTGTCTCCTCGACAGTATCAGCGACCGATCCACCAGCGGTTGTCGAGCACTTCGGCAATCCGCCGCGCCGCGCGCGCCGCCCCATCGGTCTCGACGGGCCGGTAACCCACCGGCTCGTCCATGGCGGCGAGCGCCTTCTCCGCCAGGGCTTCGGGCGTCAGCGACTGGTAGTCGACCGAGCGGTCCGCCCCGTAGTTTCGAAGCCTGTTCCGGACATGCACGCACTGCTCGAAGTGGCGCCGCAGCGGAAAGCCCAGGAAGGGCCTGCGGGCAGCGACGAGCTCCATGCAGGTGCTCAGCCCGCCCTGCACCAGGGCAAGGTCGCAGCACGAGAGGTGCTCGAACAGCTTGTGCACGTAGGGCCGGACCTCCAGCCCGTCGATGCGGGGGAAGGAATCGACCGGGACCCGCGGCCCCGCCACGAGGATCATGCGCAGCTCGGGCACCTGTCGCTTCATCTGCCGGAAGGATTGCGCGATGCCGTCGAGCAGGTGGCGGCCGACGCCGGTGCCGCCGACCGATGCGACGACGATCCGCTCGTCGCGCCGATAGCCCAGGCGGGCGCGCGTGCGTTCGACGTCGGCGAAGCTGGCCGGATCGAAGGGCAGCACGTAGCCGGCATAGCTGAAGTTGCGGTCGGTCCAGTCGCGGATGCGGGGCATGCCCGGCCCGAAGGGCAGCTCGGTCACGTCGTCGGGATTGCCGACGAAGATCGAGGCGTCGCGCACGTATGGAAAGCGCGCCACATGCTCGATGTCGTCGGCGTTGCGGTCGGCGCAGAGCACCGCCTCGCGCTCGTCCTCGCCCATGGGCAGGCAGCCGACGAAATCGGTCAGGAACACGAAGGGCTGGCGCTTGAGCGCGGGGTTCTCGTGATAGTAGTAGTCGATCTCCCAGGCTTCGTCGCCGATCACGATGTCGTAGTGCTCCTGCTCCATGAGGTCCTGGAAGACCATGAAGTTGCGCACCATGATCTCGTCCATCGAGCGCAGCGCGAAGAATGCATGCAGGTCGTGCTCGCCGGCGACGTGCTCGAAATGTCCGCTTTCGCTGGCGAGCCGCCGCGTCAGCGGATGCAGG
>DAIMFM010000273.1:0-3927 GCA_036724585.1 Burkholderiaceae bacterium
GCGGCCTCGCGCGCGGGATCGACGGCGGCGATGCGGGCCGCGATGTCGGCGCCGACGATGGCGGCCAGGCGGGACGCGGGGCTGGCGAGGATGTCGGCCGGCCGGCCACTGGCGCGCAGCAGGCGCAGCAGGCCCACGGGGCCCAGGCCCTCGACGAGGGCGAGCCGCAGCCAGTCGGCCTGCGCAGGGCCGGGTTGGCGGCGGGATCGTGCGGGCGGGGCGCCGGGTGGCGCCAGGGGCGCCGGGGGCGGGGAAATGGCGGAGGCGTCGGGCATCGCGGGCGCCGGGGCGCCCGCGACCGACGCGCCCGGATCAGGGGTTGGCGACCACGTCGCCCACCGCGATCGGCTGCGACGCGTCCATCACCAGACCATAGGCGATCTTGTCGAAGGAGCGAAAGACCATCAGATGGCCGACCATCTCGTCGGGCAGCTTGACCTTCTCGTTGTCCTTCTCGCGGTCGACCACCGTGCGGCCGCGCTGGCGGATCTCCAGCACATGGCCGGCGTCGATGCCCGCGGCCAGGCCGCGATCGATCGCGACCACGCTGTTGCGCCCGACCTGGTTGACGCCGCGATAGACGTTCACGATCCGGCCGTGGACCGGGCCTTCCGGGGCTCGCGGCGCGAAGTTGAGCGGCTTGTCCTTGACCGCCGGCATCAGGCGGTCGCCGACGCCCACTTCCTCGGTGACGCTGGTCAGGCGCAGCGTCGCCGGGTCGCCCACGCGTTCGAGTTGCGCGCCCCCCACGTACAGGGCCTCGTACGCGATCGGCTCGCGGGTGTCGGGATCGAGGATCGGCTTGGCCTTGCGGTACAGGTGCCATTCGGCGACCGATTCGTCCTCGATGCCACGCACGTAGGCGAGGTCGCCGCGTCCGAGATAGACCCGGCCCTCCTGGGTCGCGACGATGCGCGGATTGGTGAGGAGGTCGCTTTCCTCGACGATGAGGGGGCGATTCAGGAAGGGCGCGATCGCGGCGACGTCCAGGGTGGGCACGGCATCGCGCTCGAGCGGCTCGGAGCGCACCATCGGCTGCAGCTTGACCGTCCCGGCGCTGCCGCCACCGGCCCCTGCGCCGTCGACGTTGCTGCCGCCGCCGATGCGTCGCGCGAGCCGCAGCCGCGGGTGGGCGCCGCTGCGATCGAGGAGCACCACGTCGCCCGGGTAGATCCAGTGCGGATCGCGGATCGATTCGCGGTTGAGGTCCCAGATCTCGGGCCAGCGCCAGGGTTTCTCGAGGAAGCGCCCGGAGATGTCCCAGAGCGTGTCGCCCTTGACCACCACGTAGCGGTCCGGCGCGCCGGGAGTGATTTCAAGCGGCGGGGTCGCCTGCTGGGCGGGCACTGCTGTCGCAATCGCCAGTCCGGCGGCGGCGAGGAACCGCATGATAAAATTGGTCATCGGCATCGAGTCCGTGGCGCTTATGGGTTCGTGCGCTCGATTCACACCGCTTGATTCCCTGAATCCGCGCCCCATATTGCTTTTGGGTGGATTGGATTGTGCCGAGCGCCGCCCGATACCGCAACGCGGTATGCCTCCCATAACTTACCAGCGGTAGAAACCAACTGATGGCCGTACTCAGAATCCTTCGATATCCGGACGAACGCCTGCACAAGGTGGCGCGCCCCGTCGAGCGGATCGACGAGCGGATCCGCCAGCTGGTCGCCGACATGGCCGAGACCATGTACGATGCGCCGGGCATCGGCCTGGCCGCCACGCAAGTCGATGACGAGCTGCGCGTGTTCATCAATCCCGAGATCCTCGAGCGCAGCGACGACACCCAGCGCTACGAGGAAGGCTGCCTGTCCGTGCCCGGCGTCTACGAGGAAGTCGAGCGCCCCGACCGCGTCACCGTCCGGGCGCTGGGGCTCGACGGCCAGGCCTTCACCCTCGAGGCCGAGGGCCTGCTCGCGGTGTGCATCCAGCACGAGATCGACCATCTCGACGGTCGCGTCTTCGTCCAGTACCTGTCGCGACTCAAGCAGGGCCGCATCCGCAATCGGCTTCTCAAGCAGGACCGCGAAGTCGCCTGAGCCGCGTGACGGCATCATGAGAGTGATTTTTGCGGGGACGCCCGAGTTCGCGGCGCTCGCCCTCGACGCCCTGGTGGCGGCGGGCCACGACATCGCGCTGGTGCTCACGCGCGCCGACCAGCCGGCCGGCCGCGGCAGGCAGCTGCGTGCCAGCCCGGTCAAGCGGCGTGCGCTCGAGCGCGGCATACCCGTCGAGCAGCCGGCCAGCCTGCGCGATCCCGCGCAGTGGCCGGCGCTCGAGGCCGTGGGCGCCGACGTGATGGTGGTCGCCGCCTACGGCCTCATCCTGCCCGCCGAGGTCCTGCGCATCCCGGCGCACGGCTGCCTCAACATCCACGCCTCGCTGTTGCCGCGCTGGCGCGGTGCCGCCCCCATCCAGCGCGCGATCGAGGCGGGCGACCCCGAGACCGGCATCACCATCATGCAGATGGACGAGGGCCTCGATACCGGCCCGATGCTGCTGGCGCGCGCCCTCGCGATCGGCGAGGACGAGACGGCCGGCGAACTGCACGACCGCCTCGCCGCGCTGGGCGCCGAGCTCATCGTCGAGGCCCTCGCGGGCCTTGCCGCCGGCAGCCTCATCGCCAGGCCGCAGCCGGCCGAAGGTGCCAGCTACGCAAGGCGCATCGAGCAGGCCGAGGCGCGCATCGACTGGCGCGAGCCGGCCGCGGTGCTGGCGCGCCGGATGCGCGCCTTCGACCCCGCGCCCGGCATGCACTCGGTGCTGCCGGGCATCGACGGGCCGATCAAGTTCTGGGCGGCGCGGGCGCGCGCTGCGACGCCCGCCGAAGCCCGCGCCCGGCCCGGGGAGGTCCTGGGCGGCGACGGCCTCGCGATCGCCTGCGGCGAAGGCGTGCTGCAGGTGCTCGAACTGCAGCGGGCCGGCGGCCGGCGGCTCGCCCCGGCCGAATTCCTCAAGGGCACGCCACTGGCGGCGGGACAAAGCTTCGAGCCGCGCTGAGCGCGCTTGCAGAGCGGCCCGCACGGCCCCATATTCCCCCCGACTCCCTTCAAGCAAGGATGCAAGACATGTTCAACTGGGCCCGGACCGGCATGCTCATGGCGGCCATCGTCGCACTCTTCGGCGTGGTCGGCGCTGCCCTGGGCGGCCGGCAGGGGATGTTGCTCGCACTCGGCTTCGCCGTGGTGAGCAACTTCTTCGCGTACTGGTTCTCCGACAAGATGGTGCTGCGCATGTACCGGGCGCGCGAGGTCGACGAGACCAGCGCCCCGCAGTTCTACGGCATGGTGCGCGAGCTCGCGCAGCGCGCCGGGCTGCCGATGCCGCGCGTCTACCTCATCGACGAACCGGCGCCGAACGCCTTCGCCACCGGGCGCAACCCTGATAACGCGGCGGTGGCGGCCACCACGGGCATCCTGCGGGTGCTCTCGGCGGCCGAACTGCGAGGCGTGATGGCGCACGAGCTCGCCCACGTCAAGAGTCGCGACATCCTCACGCAGACCATCTCGGCGACGATGGCCGGCGCCATTTCCGCCCTCGCCAATTTCGCCATGTTCTTCGGCGGGCGCAGTTCCGACGGCCGGCCGACCAATCCGATCGCCACCATTGCGGTCGCGCTGCTGGCACCGCTGGCGGCGGCCATGATCCAGATGGCCCTGTCGCGCACCCGCGAGTACGAGGCCGACCGCATCGGCGCCGAGATCTGCGGCGATCCGCAGGCGCTCGCCTCGGCACTCGACAAGATCCAGCGCCATGCGGCCGGCACGCCCCTGCCGACCACCGAAGCCCACCCCGAGACGGCGCAGATGATGATCCTGAACCCGCTCTCCGGCGGGGGCATCGCTTCGCTGTTCTCGACGCATCCCCCCACCGAGGAGCGGATCCGCCGCCTGATGGAGATGGCGCGCGGCGGCGTGGCGCGCGCCCGGG
>DAIMFM010000274.1:0-3926 GCA_036724585.1 Burkholderiaceae bacterium
CCTGCGCCGCCGCATGGGCGGCCCGGGCACTCCGGTCGACAAGGGCCTGGAGCCATTCCGCGGCCGCCCCATGGCGGCCTGGGTCATCGATCGCCTGGCCAGCCAGGTCGACGAACTCCTGGTCAGCGCGAACCGGAACGAGGCGCGGTACGCCCGCCTCGGGCCGCGGCTGCAGGTGGTCGCGGACCGGATCCCCGGTTTCCGCGGCCCGCTCGCGGGCCTGCATGCGGCGATGACAGCGGCCCGCCACCCCTGGGTGCTGAGCGCACCGTGCGATTCACCTTTCCTGCCCGAGGATCTCGTCATGCGCATGGCTGCGGTCGTCGCCAGCAAGAGGGTTCCCCTGGGTGTGGCGCGCAGCGGCGACCGCGAGCAGTCGGCCTTCCTGCTGGCGCATCGCTCGCTCGCCCCGGGCATCGCGGCATTCCTCGCGACCGGCGAGTCGCGGGTCGGCCTCTGGTACGCCCCGCTCGAGCGCGCCGTCGTCGATTTCGACGAGCCGGCCCGCTTCCGCAACATCAACACGCGTGACGACCTCGCGCGCTTCGGCGATGGCTGAGGGGGCGGCCGGCCCGGACCTGCCGGTTACCCCGGACCTGCCGGTGACCCCGGACCTGCCGGTGACCCATGTCCTCGGCCGCATCCTCGACGCGATCGAGCCGGTGGAGGCGGTCGAGACGCTCTCGCTGCGCGAGGCCTGCGGGCGTGTGCTCGCCGCCGACCTCGTCTCGCCGCTAGACGTCCCGGCCTGGGACAACGCGGCCATGGATGGCTACGCCCTGCGCGGCGCCGACCTCGACCCCGTGCGGTACACCGAACTGCGCGTGGCCGGCCGGGCGCTGGCCGGCCATCCGTACGCAGGACCCTGCCCGCCCGGCGCGGCGATCCGCATCATGACCGGGGCCGCCATGCCGCCCGGGCTGGACACCGTGGTTCCGCAGGAATCGGTCGAAACCAGCGGCGAGCTCGTCCGGATCCCGCCCGGGCAGCAAGCCGGCCAGCACCGGCGCCGCGTCGGCGAGGACCTCGCGGCCGGCGGCCTGGCCCTGCCCGCGGGCCGACGGCTGGCTCCGGCCGACATCGGCCTGGCCGCTTCGCTGGGCGTCGGCAGCCTCGTCGTCCGTCGCCGGGTCCGCGTTGCATTCTTCTCCACCGGTGATGAGCTCCAGGCCATTGGACGGCCGCTGGAAATGGGGCGTATTTACGACAGCAACCGATATACCTTGGGCGCATTGCTCGATCGGCTCGGCGTCGAAGCGATCGACCTGGGCGTGGTCGGCGACCGGCCGGATGCACTCGAGACCGCAATGCGGGACGCCGCCGGACGCGCCGACGCCGTCATTTCGTCGGGAGGCGTGTCGGTGGGCGAAGCCGACCATACGCGGGCAGTGCTGGCCCGCCTCGGCAACGTCGAGTTCTGGAACGTCGCGATGCGTCCCGGCCGGCCCATGGCCTTCGGGCGCATCGGGGCGACCTGGTACTTGGGCCTGCCGGGCAATCCGGTCGCGCTCATGGTCGGCTTCATCTTCTTCGCCAGGCCCGCATTGCTCGCCCTGGGCGGCGCCGCCCCGATCCCCCCGGTCCCGGTCCGCGCCCGCACGCTGGAGCCGATCCGCAAGCGACGCGGCCGCACCGAATACCCGCGCGGCTTCGTTGCAGCGACCGCGGACGGGACGATGTCGGTCGCATTGGCCGGCAGCCAGGGATCCGGGGTACTGAGTTCGATGTCCCGGGCCAACTGCATCGTGGCCCTGCCTCATGATGCCGGCCCCGTCGCGGCCGGCGACTGGGTGGACTGCCTGCCCTTCGAAGGCCTGCTCTGAGCGTCGCCGGCATGGCGACAGCCGTTCCCGGAGGGGATCAGTGCAGCGGAAGGTCGCTCACGAGCACGCCGTCGGCGTCGGCGTAGATCCAGTGCCCGGGCGCGATGGTGGTGCCGCCGAAATCGACCGGCACGTCGATGCTGCCGCCCCCCAGCTTGCGACTGCGCCGCGGCATCGCCGCCAGCGCGCGCACGCCGATGGCGCATGCGTCGATTTCGGCGGTGTCGCGCACGCAGCCATTGACGAGGATCCCGGCCCAGCCATTGCGCTCGGCGAGCACGGCGAGGTTGCCGCCGAGCAGGGCGTAGCGCAGGCTGGCGCCGCCGTCGACCACGAGCACTCGCCCCTCGCCGGGCGTCTCGAGGCGGCTTCGAACCAGGGTGTTGTCCTCGAAGCAGCGGACGGTCGCGGCCGGCCCGGCGAAGGCGATGTTGGCGCCCCAGGCGCGCAGCAGCGGCGAGAGGATCCGCAGGCTGCCGCTGTCCAGGCGCCCTTCGTTCGCGTCGCAGAGATCGGTGGTGGCGGGTAGCTCGGGAGTCGGCACTGCCGGGCCCAGCCCTACCTGGCGTGGCTCAGGCCACTCGGCAGGCTCGCGTAGTAGGCCGCGAGGTTCTCGATGTCGGCCGACGAGAGCTGGCCCGCCTGCGCGCTCATGATCGCGTTCTTGCGTGCGCCCGACTTGTAGTCGCGCATTGCCTGGGCAAGGAAATCGGCATACTGGCCGGCGATGATCGGGTAGGAGGGATCGATCGGGGTCTTGCCGTCCTTGCCATGGCAGGCGGCGCAGACCTGCTCGGCCTTCTCGGCGCCCTTGCCGATGTCGGCGGCCTGGGCGAGGCTCATGCTGGCTGCGAGAGCGATGGTCGAAAGGAAGATCTTGGTCATCTTGGGTTCCGCGTCCGGGGCCGGTGCTCAACGACTGGAATAGTAGGCAGCGAGATCGGCCATGTCCTGCTCGCTCAGGCTGCCGGCAATGGCACGCATGGAGGGATGGCTGCGATCGCCCTTCTTGTAGGCGGCCAGCGCATTCTCGATGTACTTGGCGCTCTGGCCCGAGATGCGCGGCACGTGATAGACGAGCGGATAGGCCGTCTTGTAGCCCGGAATGCCATGGCAGCCGATGCACATCGAAACCTTGTCCTGCGCGGCCTCGGCATCGCCGGCTTCGGCGGCCTGGCCCGCGAGCGGAACGAGGGCGAACGTGGCGGCGACGAGCGCCGATCCGACAAGGCGTTGCGGACGCGAACGGGAACTGGACATGGGCATTCTTCGTGGCGCGCAACGAAGGCGCGCGTTTGGTTTGTCGATTCCGGTGAAGACAGGCCTGTCGGCCCGGGGGCAAGCAGGGAATTCTAGCCGAGCGCGCTCGCAATCGTCCAGCCGGCGACAGCCTCGGGTCGGCCCGCGGCCGGCCGGGTCGACGACGGATGCGCCATCGGCACCGCCCCGTCGAGCGCCCTTGCGCGGCAGCACCCGGCGATGGTACGGGCTTGCGGCTATACTGGAAGGCTCGCAAGGCCGCAGGCATACGATGGCAGGCGCCCCGCGGGCACCGGCCCGCAGGGCTCGCAAGGCCGCGGCGCCCCCGGACAATCACCGAGACAGACAGGACTTCACATGCGCTTTGAAGGGTCAAAGAACTACGTCGCGACGGACGATCTGAAGCTGGCGGTCAACGCCGCGATCACGCTCGAGCGTCCGCTGCTGATCAAGGGCGAACCCGGTACCGGCAAGACGATGCTGGCCGAGGAAGTCGCCGCGGCGATCGACATGCCGCTGCTGCAGTGGCACATCAAGTCGACGACGAAGGCCCAGCAAGGCTTGTACGAGTACGACGCCGTCTCCCGCCTGCGCGATTCCCAGCTCGGCGAGGAAAAGGTCAAGGACATCACCAACTACATCGTCAAGGGCGTGCTCTGGCAGGCGTTCGAATCCGATGTCCCGGTCGTGCTGCTCATCGACGAGATCGACAAGGCCGACATCGAGTTCCCCAACGACCTGTTGCAGGAGCTCGACCGCATGGAGTTCTTCGTCTACGAGACCGGCGAGACGATCCGCGCCATGCAGCGGCCCATCGTCATCATCACCTCCAACAACGAGAAG
>DAIMFM010000275.1:0-3916 GCA_036724585.1 Burkholderiaceae bacterium
CGGCGGCACCATCGTCGGCGCCGGCCCGGTGGCGACGCTGGTCGCCGAAGCGGCGACCCCCACCGCGCAGGCGCTGCGCGATTTCCTCGCCCGGTCGGCGCGAGACCGGGCATGAACACGACGCCCGCGATCGCCCGCGGCGCGCATGCGATCCGCCGGCGGCGACGGCGCCGACTGTGATATACAGCCCCCACGGAGGTGTCATGGCAGCCAAACCAGTCCGAATCCTGCTCGGGGTCACCGGCGGCGTCGCCGCCTTCAAGGCGGCCGACCTCGCTCGCCGCCTGATGAAGCAAGGTGCCCAGGTCCAGGCGGTGCTGACCGAATCCGCGACGCGCTTCGTCACTCCCGCGACCTTCCAGGCCCTCACCGGCGAGCAGGCCTACACCGATGCCTGGGATACCCGCGTCGACAACCTGATGCCGCACATCGAGCTGTCGCGGGCCGCCGACCTGATCCTCGTCGCCCCGGCCACCGCCGACTTCATGGCCAAGCTCGCCCATGGGCTCGCCGACGACCTGCTGAGTACCCTGTGCCTGGCACGCGAGATACCCCTGCTCATCGCGCCGGCGATGAACCGGCAGATGTGGGCCAATGCGGCCACCCAGCGCAACGTCGCCCTCCTCGCCGGCGACGGCGTCCAGCTCCTCGGGCCCACCGCGGGCGACCAGGCCTGCGGCGAGACCGGCCTCGGGCGCATGATCGAGCCGCACGAGATCGTCGAGGCGACCTTCTCCTTCCTGGCCCCGAAGCGGCTCGCCGGCAAGCGCGTCCTGGTCACCGCGGGCCCGACCTACGAACCGATCGACCCGGTGCGCGGCATCACCAATCGTTCCTCGGGAAAGATGGGCTTCGAGATCGCGCGGGCGGCCCAGCGGGCCGGGGCCAGGGTCGATCTCGTCGCCGGCCCCGTCGCGCTCGAAACACCCTGGGGGGTGGAACGCCATGATGTGCGCACGGCGCTCGAGATGAACGACGCCGTGATGGCGCGCGCCGCCGACGCCGACGTCTTCATCGCGGTCGCCGCGGTGGCCGACTGGCGCGTGGCCGAGGTGAGCGCGCAGAAGATCAAGAAGGGGCGCGACGGCCTGCCGCCGCGGCTGGAATTCACCCTCAACCCGGACATCCTCGCCAGCGTCGCGGCCCTCGCCGATCCGCCGTACTGCGTCGGCTTCGCCGCCGAGAGCGAGGCGCTGGAGGCGCATGGCCAGGAAAAGCGCATCGCCAAGCGAATACCCCTCCTGGCCGCCAACATCGGCCACGAGACCTTCGGCCTCGACGAGAACGAGCTGCTGCTGATCGACGAGCAGGGCGCAACGCGGCTCGGGCGTGCGAGCAAGGCCGACCTGGCCGCTCGCCTCGTCGAGGAGATCGCCCGGCGCCTGCCCGCATCGAAGCACGCCGCCCGCTGAATTCCCGCGCCGACGTTTCGTCCGACCCCCAGCACGACATGAAGATCCAGCTCAAGATCCTCGACGAGCGCATGCGCGACCGACTGCCTGCCTACGGCAGCCCGGGCAGCGCCGGGCTCGACCTTCGCGCCTGTCTCGACAAGCCCCTGGCGCTGGCTCCCGGCGCGAGCGAACTGGTGCCGACCGGCATCGCGATCCACATCGGCGACCCCGGCTTCGCCGCCCTGGTCCTGCCGCGCTCCGGCCTCGGCCACAGGCACGGCGTCGTCCTCGGCAACCTCGTCGGCCTGATCGACTCCGACTACCAGGGCCAGCTGATGGTCTCGACCTGGAATCGCGGCGACACGCCCTACACCATCGAGCCCTTCGAACGCATCGCCCAGCTGCTGGTCGTGCCGGTGCTGCAGGTCGGCTTCGACATCGTCGAGTCGTTCGTCGGCAGCGAGCGCGGGGCCGGCGGCTTCGGCAGTACCGGCACCCGCTAGTGTCCCGTGCCGCAATGGCGGCATTGGGCGCGCGTGCGCCGCGTCGGGCGACAATGAGCCCGATGCTGCGAACCGATCCCGACCCGATGCCCCAGCCGCCCGCGCAGCCCGATCTCCACGACTGCTGCGGCAGCGGCTGCAATCCCTGCGTGTTCGACCTGTACGATGCCGCGCTGGAACGATACCGCGAGGCATTGCGCGCCTGGCGCGAGCGTCACCCAGGGGAGGAGCCCGACGCGCCCGCGGGCTGAGCCTTCGTCAGCCGCCGGCGCTCGCCAGCGCCTCGAGCTCCTGCGCATGCGACACGAAGGAGCGGATGCCCTCGGCCAGCTTCTCGGTCGCCATCGCGTCCTCGTTGAGGGCGAAGCGGAACTGCCGCTCGTCGAAACGCTCGCGCTCGATCGACTTCTGGCGGGATGCGGCCGGGTCGAGGCGCCGCGGCAGGTGTCCTTCGTCGGCCGCAAGCTGCCCCAGCAGCTCGGGGCTGATCGTGAGCAGGTCGCAACCGGCCAGGGCCCGGATCTGCCCGACGTTGCGGAAGCTCGCGCCCATCACCTCGGTCTCGTAGCCGAACTTCTTGAAGTAGTCGTAGATGCGCCGCACGGAGGCGACCCCCGGGTCGTCCTCACCCTCGTAGTCGCGGCCCTCGCGCTGCCTGTACCAGTCGTAGATCCGGCCGACGAAGGGCGAGACGAGCGTCACCCCGGCATCCGCGCAGGCCACCGCCTGGGGAAACGAGAACAGCAGCGTCAGGTTGCAGTGGATTCCCTCGCGCTCGAGCCGCTCGGCGGCCCGGATGCCCTCCCAGGTGGAGGCGATCTTGATGAGCACCCGTGCCGGGTCGACGCCCGCGCGGCGATAGGCCTCGACGAGCGCATGGGCCCGCGCGACGGTCGCCTCGGTATCGAAGGACAGGCGCGCATCGACCTCGGTGGAGACCCGGCCCGGAATGATCGACAGGATCTCGGTACCGAACCGCACCAGCAGGTTGTCGGTGACCTCGGTGACAGGCCGCCCGCGTCCCTGCGCGACCACCTCGTCGAGCAGGTGCCGATAGGCCGGCATGCCGACCGCCTTCAGGATCAGCGTCGGATTCGTGGTGGCGTCGCGCGGCTCGTAGGCCTCGAGCTGGCGGAAGTCGCCCGTGTCGGCGACGACGGTGGTGAACTGCTTGAGCTGGTCGAGGGCATTCATCGTGGCCTCTCCTGCAGGTTCGTTGCCGGCGGCGCGCCGCGCGCGGCCGCCCGCAACAGGATGACGAACAGGAGCGCGAACAGCGCCGCGCTCCAGATGGCGAAGGGCACGCCGAACAGCGGCAGGTTGGCATCGCTGCACGATGCCGTCGCCTTGAAGAGCCAGGGCATCGTCTCGTCGAGCCGGGCCTCGTAGATGATGCGGTCGGCCCAGCTGAAGCCGCAGGAATCCGACCGCGCGGCGACGAAATGCTGGTAGCCGGCAGCCACCAGTCCGCCGATGGCGAACAGCGCGGCCAGCACGGCGATCGCGCTGCTGGCGAGGGCCTGGGGAAGCGCCAGGGCGAGCAGCGCGAGCACGCCCACGACCAGGTAGATGCCGCGCTGGACCGTGCACCAGGCGCACGGCTGCATGTCGAAGCCATGCTGCAGCACCAGGGCGAACGCGACCCCGCCCCAGGAGAGGCCGAACGCCAGCCAGAGAAGGAAGCGCTTGTCGTGGAGCATCGAGGCCCGGGAAGAGAGTCGGCAATGCTGGATCTTACCGGCGGCCAGCCGGCCCGCAAAACGGCCAAAAAAAAAGGGCGGCTTGCGCCGCCCCTCGATGCCACCACGAATGATCAGGCCTGCTCGGCCTCCACCCTCGGCTCGCCTTCGCTGTCCGGCGGCGGCGAGGACTCGGTATAGGTGAGCTGGACCTCGTCGTTCTCGCCGACGTCGACGGTCACCTTGCCGCCATTGGCGAGCTTGCCGAAGAGCAGTTCGTCGGCGAGCGCCTTGCGGATCGTGTCCTGGATCAGCCGCTGCATCGGGCGGGCGCCCATCA
>DAIMFM010000276.1:0-3900 GCA_036724585.1 Burkholderiaceae bacterium
TCGCCAAGCTCGCGGGTGGTGTCGCGGTCATCCGCGTGGGCGCCGCCACCGAGGTCGAGATGAAGGAGAAGAAGGACCGGGTCGACGATGCGCTGCACGCCACGCGCGCGGCCGTCGAGGAAGGCATCGTGCCGGGCGGCGGGGTTGCGCTGCTGCGGGCGCGCGCCGCGATCAAGGCCCTGGAGGGCAGGAACCCCGACCAGGACGCCGGCATCCGCATCGTGCTTCGCGCCATCGAGGAGCCGCTGCGGGCGATCGCTGCCAACGCCGGCGACGAACCCTCGGTCGTGGTGGCCAAGGTCCTCGAGGGCGAGGGTGGCGCCGGCTACAACGCCGCCACCGGCGTCTACGGCGACCTGCTCGAGATGGGCGTGATCGATCCCACCAAGGTCACGCGCACCGCGCTGCAGAACGCCGCCTCGGTGGCCGGCCTGATCCTCATGACCGATGCCACCGTCGCGGAGGCGCCGAAGGACGAGAAGTCGCCGGCCGCCCCCGCGATGATGGGCGACGACTTCTGATCCCGACAGCCGGCGACGGCTGATCCCTGAAGCCGGCGACGGCCCGCCCCGCAAGCCCGGGGGCGGGCCGTCGTCCGGCGCCATTCCCGGTCTGGCCAGCGACGCGTGGGCAACGCTCGCGCCGGCCTCCAGGGCGCGTTCCTTGCCGGGGTGTCGGCGACCCGTCCCCGCCGTGGGAGCGGCCAATCCCCGTATCGCCCCCGGTCCATGGGGAGAGGTTGCCGATCATGCGAATCGCCCAGGTTGCGCCCCTGTTCGAAAGCGTCCCGCCGCGCACCTACGGCGGCACCGAGCGTGTCGTCCATTATCTGACGGAAGCCCTGATCCGCCTCGGGCACGACGTCACCCTGTATGCCAGCGCCGATTCCCGCACGAGCGCGCGCCTGCGCGCCTCGGCACCCGAAGCCCTGCGCCTGTCGCAGGTGCGCCGCGAGCCCATTGCGTGGCATATCCTCCAGCTCGCCGAAGTGGCGCGCGACGCCGGCCAGTACGACGTCATCCATTTCCACATCGACGTGCTCCAGTTCCCGCTCTGCCGCAAGCTGGAAGTACCCCACCTGACCACCCTCCACGGCCGACTCGACCTCCCGGACCTCAAGCCGCTGTACCAGGAGTTCCGCGACATGCCGGTGGTCTCCATCTCCGACAGCCAGCGCACGCCGCTGCCCATGGCTCGCTGGGTGGGCACGGTCCCCCACGGCCTTCCCGCCGATCTCTATACCTTCCAGTCCCGCCCGGGTGACTATCTCGCCTTCCTCGGACGGATCGCTCCCGAGAAGGGCCCGGAAGAGGCGATCCGGATCGCCATCCGCGCCGGGATGCCGCTGAAGATCGCCGCGAAGGTGGACGCGGTCGATCGCGCCTATTTCGTCGAGCGGGTCGAGCCGCTGCTCCGGCATCCGCTGGTCGAGTTCGTGGGCGAGGTGGACGAACGCGGCAAGAACGCGTTGCTCGGCGGCGCCCGCGCCCTGCTGTTCCCGATCGAGTGGCCGGAACCGTTCGGCCTGGTGATGATCGAGGCGATGGCCTGCGGCACGCCTGTCATCGCATACCGGCACGGATCCGTTCCCGAGATCGTGCACGACGGCGTCAACGGCTACATCGTGGATTCGGTCGATGCCGCCGTCGCGGCGCTCGATCGCATCGAGGCCATCGATCGGGCCCGGTGCCGCGCATGCTTCGAGGAACGCTTCACCGCCGAGCGCATGGCCCGGGACTACGTCAGGCGCTACCGAGAGCTGACCGCGCAGCGGCTCGAGGCGGCGACGGACGGGGTGCCGCATCCGGCGCCCGCGCCGCAGGGCCGGCCCGGCTGGACTCCGTCCGTGCACGTCGAGCCCGCCCTGGGCGGCTCCGGGCACGATGGCCGCGCCCTGATCATTCGACCCGAGTGAACGATGGACCGAGCAATCCAGATCGATGACCACTGGTACGTCCCCGCCAATTCGTCGTACGCCGACGACCGCATCCAGGTCCTGAAGTCCAACGACGGCTTCGCGGTGTTCAGCCGCCACGGCGAGGTGGGCCGAGCCGGCCTCGGGGAACACGGCCTCTATTTCCTGGGGCTGCGGCACCTGTCGCAGTGGGAGATCCTGTTCGAGGACCGAGAGCCGATGCTGCTCAACTCCACGGTGCGCCCGGACAACGGCCGGCTCGTGGTCGACCTGACCACGCCGCCCCTGTCCCAGGATGGCGCCCTATGGCTGCCGCGAGGGGTCATCCACCTGCGTCGCGAGCTCGTGGCCCACGACTCGGTCCTCGCCGAACGCCTGACGCTGACGAGCTACCACGGGGAAACGGGCCGCTTCCGGATCGCCTACCGCTTCGGGTCGGACTTTCGCGACATCTTCGAGGTCCGCGGCATGCGGCGCGATCGCCGTGGCGATGACCGGCCCCCGGAGATCTCGGCCGATGCCGTGGTCCTCGGCTACCGCGGCCTCGATGGCGTGCTGCGGCGCACGCGCATCGGCTTCTCGCCCGCCCCCGCCAGCCTGTCCGCCGAGCGCGCGGCCCTGGAGGTCGAGCTCGGGCCGGGCACGCAACGGGTCATCGAGGTGACGGTGAGCTGCGACGGCGGCAGTGGCCGCTTCCAAGAGCCGAGCCACCGCGAGTCGGTCGATGCCATCGAACGCGAGATCGATGCGGACGGTCGGTCCCGCGCGAAGGTGGCGAGCGACAACAGTCTCTTCAACGACTGGATCGACCGCTCGGCGGCGGACCTGCAGATGCTGGTGACGCAGACGCCGCACGGTCCGTATCCCTACGCGGGCGTTCCCTGGTACTCGACTGCGTTCGGTCGCGACGGCCTGGTCACCGCCCTGCAGACCTTGTGGGTGCAGCCGGCCATGGCGCGCGGCGTGCTCGGCTTCCTCGCGGCGAACCAGGCCGAGCGCGACGACCCCGCGAGCGAGGCCGAGCCGGGCAAGATCCTCCACGAGATGCGCGAAGGCGAGATGGCCGCGCTCGGGGAGATCCCCTTCGGGCGCTACTACGGTTCGGTCGACGCCACGCCGCTGTTCGTGATGCTGGCCGGGCGCTACTTCCGGCGCAGCGGCGACCGCGCCTTCATCCGACGGATCTGGCCCCATGTCGTGCGTGCCCTGGCGTGGATCGCGCAACGACTCGACGATGACGGCTTCCTGCGCTACGACCGGCGCGGCGAACAGGGGCTGCTGCACCAGGGCTGGAAGGATTCGGAGGACGCGGTATTCCATGCCGACGGCCGCGATGCGGCCCTCCCCGTTGCCGTGTGCGAAGTGCAGGGCTACGTCTTCGAGGCCTGCCGCCTCGGCGCCGAGCTCGCGGAGGTCGTCGGCGAGGGCAGCGCGGCGAGCCAATGGCGCGAGCGCGCCGAGCACCTGCGCGAGCGCTTCGAGCGGCATTTCTGGCTGGAGGAGCAAGGCATCTACGCCCTTGCCCTGGACGGCGCCAACGAGCCCTGCGCGAGCGCTTCGAGCGGCATTTCTGGCTGGACGAGCAAGGCATCTACGCGCTCGCGCTGGATGGTGCGAACGAGCCTTGCGCCGTGCGCAGCTCCAATCCCGGGCATCTCCTGTACACCGGGATCGCCTCGCCCGAGCGTGCCGCGCTGACGGCACGCGCCCTCGTGTCGCCGGCCGCCTTCAATGGCTGGGGCGTGCGCACGGTGTTTGCCGGGGAAGCGCGCTACAACCCGATGTCGTACCACAACGGCTCCGTCTGGCCGCACGACACGGCCATCGCCGCCGCCGGCATGGCGCGCTACGGCTTCAGGGACGAGGCGCTCGAGCTCGTCGAAGGCCTGTTCAGCGCGGCCATCAGCTTCGACCTGCACCGGCTGCCGGAACTGTTCTGCGGCTTCGACCGCCTCCCGGGTCAGGCGCCCACGCACTACCCCGTC
>DAIMFM010000277.1:0-1133 GCA_036724585.1 Burkholderiaceae bacterium
GATGTCTCGGCCATCACCGACGACAGCCGGATCAGGGCGTCGGTTCCCGCGATCCGGCACTGCCTCGACGCCGGCGCCGCCGTGATGGTCACTTCCCACCTGGGCCGTCCCACCGAGGGCGCGCTCGAGCCGGAGGAATCGTTGCGGCCGATCGGCGAGCGCCTGGCCGAGCTCCTCGGCGTACCGGTGCCCCTCGTCACCGACTGGGTCGATGGCGGCTTCGAGGTGGCGCCCGGCTCGGTGGTGCTGCTCGAGAACTGCCGTGGCAATGTCGGCGAGAAGAAGGACGACGAGGGCCTCGCGCGGCGGATGGCCGCCCTGTGCGACGTCTACGCGAACGACGCCTTCGGCACCGCGCATCGGGCCGAGGCCAGCACCCATGGGATTGCCCGCTTCGCGCCCGTCGCCTGCGCCGGCCCGCTGCTGGCGGCCGAGCTCGACGCGCTCGGGCGGGCGCTCGAGTCGCCGCGCCGGCCGCTGGTGGCGATCGTCGCCGGCTCCAAGGTCTCGACCAAGCTCACCATCCTGCGCTCGCTCGCCGATCGCGTCGACCGGCTGATCGTCGGTGGCGGTATCGCCAATACCTTCATGCTCGCGGCGGGCCTGCCCATCGGCAAGTCGCTCGCCGAGCACGACCTGGTGGACGAGGCGCGCGCGATCATCGAGCTCATGGCCGGGCGCGGCGCCGAAGTCCCGATCCCGACGGACGTGGTGTGCGCCACCGAGTTCGCCGCCGACGCGCAGGCGACGACCAAGGACGTCGCCGACGTCGGTGCCGACGACATGATCCTCGACATCGGCCCGCGCACCGCGCAGGCGCTCGCGGCGAAGCTGCGCGAGGCGGGGACCATCGTCTGGAACGGCCCGGTCGGCGTGTTCGAATTCCCCGGCTTCGCGGCCGGGACCGAGGCGATCGCCCGGGCGGTCGCCGATTCGTCCGGCTTCTCGATCGCCGGCGGTGGCGACACCCTGGCGGCGATCGCCCGGTTCGGCGTCACCGAGGGCATCGACTACATCTCCACCGGCGGCGGCGCCTTCCTCGAGTTCCTCGAAGGCAAGACGCTGCCGGCCGTGGCCGCGCACGCGGCGCGGGGCGACGACGCGGGTTGACCCGCCGCCCCACCGCTACGCGG
>DAIMFM010000277.1:1143-3837 GCA_036724585.1 Burkholderiaceae bacterium
CGGCACAATAGGCGGCCAGCCACCCGCCCGAGGCCCTCTCGATGCAAGAGCCGATCCGGCGCGCCACCAAGATCGTCGCGACATTGGGCCCGGCCTCCACGGAGCCGGACACGCTGGAGCGCCTGATCGCCGCCGGCGTCAACGTCGTGCGCGTCAACTTCTCGCATGGCGAGGCCGCCGAGCACGTCGCCGCGGTCAATCTCGCCCGCGAGATCGCCGTCCGGATCGGGCGCGACATCGGGGTGCTGGCCGACCTGCAGGGCCCCAAGATCCGCATCGGGCGCTTCGCGTCCGGGCGGGTCCACCTCGAGGTCGGCGACCGCTTCGTGTTCGACCTCGACTGCGAGCTCGGCGACGCCGGCCGCGTGGGCCTCGACTATCCCGACCTCATCAACGACGTCGCGGCCGGCGACACCCTGATGCTCAACGACGGGCGCCTGACGATGCGCATCGACCGGGTCACCGACCGGACCATCGAGTGCACGGTCACCCGTCGCGGCGACCTGTCCGACCGCAAGGGCATCAACCGGCTCGGCGGCGGCCTGTCGGCGCCGGCGCTGACATCCAAGGACATGGCCGACATCGCCACCGCGGTCGACTTCGAGGCCGACTTCATCGCCGTGTCCTTCCCGAAGAACCCGGCCGACATGTACATGGCGCGCGAACTCGCCCGCGCGCGCGGCAGCAAGGCCCGGATGATCGCCAAGATCGAGCGCTTCGAGGCCATCGGCGCGCTCGAGGGCATCCTCGATGCCTCCGACGGGATCATGGTCGCCCGCGGCGACCTGGCCGTGGAGGTCGGCGACGCCGCCGTGCCCGCGCTGCAGAAGCGCATGATCCGCATGGCGCGCGAGCGCAACAAGCTGACGATCACGGCAACCCAGATGATGGAATCCATGATCTCGGAGCCGGTGCCCACCCGTGCCGAGGTCTCGGACGTCGCCAACGCGGTGCTCGATGGCACCGACGCGGTCATGCTGTCGGCCGAGACGGCCGCGGGTCGCTACCCGGTGGAGACCGTCGAGGCGATGGCGCGCATCTGCCTCGAGGCGGACCAGTCGCAGCGCGTGCCGCTCGATGCCGAGTTCCTCAACCGCAAGTTCACCCGCATCGACCAGTCGATCGCGATGAGCACCCTGTTCATCGCGCACCACCTCGGCGTCAAGGCGATCGTCGCCCTGACGCAGTCGGGGGCGACCGCGCTCTGGATGTCGCGACTCGATTCCGGGGTCCCCATCTACGCGCTGACGCCCGAGGAGGCCAGCCTGCGGCGCATGACGCTCTATCGCGAGGTCCATCCCTACCTGATGGCGCTCATGGCCAAGGACCGGGAGGCGCTGCTGCAGGAGGCGGAGCAGCGCCTGCTCGAGATCGGCGTGGTGGCCAAGGGCGACCTGGTGGTCATGACGGCGGGCGATCCCATCGGCAAGTCCGGCGGCACCAATTCGCTGACCATCGTGCGCATCGGCGAGTATCTCGGCGGCGCCTGAGGCGCCACGCGGCTCCCGTGCATGCCATCGACCCGCCTGGCGGCAGGGGCGGGCGCGACTTGCCGATAATACGCAGTCCGTCCGGTCGGGCGAGGCGCGAATCGCAATCCAG
This sequence comes from Burkholderiaceae bacterium, assembly GCA_036724585.1. Taxonomy (GTDB): domain Bacteria; phylum Pseudomonadota; class Gammaproteobacteria; order Burkholderiales; family Burkholderiaceae_E; genus JAMLIN01. The sequence goes on from DAIMFM010000277.1 coordinate 2,746, forward strand.
AGGAGGAAGCATGAATCGAACGCAAGGCCGCGTTCTGTTGGCAGCCGCATTGCTTGGCGGTGTGATGGTTTCAGGCCCGGTGCGGGCGCAGGCGACGCTCAAGCCGGATGGCCAGTGGCGCCACGCGATAGGGCTCGGCTTGTCGTACGCGAGCGGCAACTCCGAGTCGTCCACCCTCACGTTCAACGCCGATGGCGTGCGCCAGACGGACCATGACAAGTGGTCGTACTATGCCAAGGCCTTGCGGGCGGAGAGCGACGACGAAACCACCGGCGACCAGATCGGCCTGGGCACCCGCTACGAGCGCGACATCAACGAGCGCCTCTTCGGCTTCGGCCAGGCGGACTACCTGCGCGACCGGCCCGCCAACCTGTCCCGGCGCACGTCGCTGGGCGGCGGCCTCGGCTACCACGTGTTCAAGACGGAGAGGATCACCTGGGACGTGTTCTCGGGCCTGGGCTATACGCACGACCGCTACATCGAGCCCACCGACGTGGGCGGCGCCACGCGCGACACCTGGGGCTATGCCGAACTGCTCGTGGGCCAGGAATCGAACCACAAGATCAGCGAGACCTCGAACTTCCGCCAGCGCTTCGTCATCTACCCGAACCTGAGCGAATCCGGCGAGTACCGCGCCCAGTTCGACGCCGGGCTGGCGGTGGCCATCAACGACCGGATGAGCCTGACCGCGACGCTCACCTATCGCTACAACTCCGATCCCGGCGAGGGCTTCGAGAAGGACGACCTGCTCTTCGTCACGGGCATCGCCGCCAAGATCGAGTAGCCGGTGCGGGTCCCGGGAGGACGTTCCAGCCCCGTGCGCCGCCGCCCGGTGCGGCCCGGCGCGCTCGGGGCAGGCGCCACCCTGGTGGCGCTGGCCTGCGCGGCCGCGCCCACGCCCGCGCAGGCCACCGAGTACTACTACGAGCCCTACTGGATCGAGCCGGACCAGGTCGTCGACTGGCGCGGTTCGCTGAGCCTCGGCGCCAGCTACGCGCAGTCCCAGTCCGAGTCCTACCATCTGTCGCTGCAGGGAGAGCTCGAGCGAGTCACCGGCAGCGATCGCTGGAGCAGCCGGATGCTGCTGATCTC
>DAIMFM010000278.1:0-3820 GCA_036724585.1 Burkholderiaceae bacterium
TCGATCTCCTCGCGCCCGAACAGGCCCGACTCGCCGGCATGCGGATTGAGCCCCGCCACCGCGATGCGCGGGCTCGTGATGCCCGCGCGACGCAGGCCCGCATCGGCGATCGCGATGGTGGCCCGGATGCGCTGCGCATCGAGCGCCTCGATCGCATCGCGCAGTGCGAGATGGACCGTGACGCGGACGACGCGCAGCTCGTCGTTGGCGAGCATCATGCGCACGTCCGCGCCGCCCGCGAGATCGGCGAGCAGTTCGGTGTGGCCGGGCCAGTCGTGGCCCGCCGCCTGCAGCGCCGCCTTGGAGATGGGCGCGGTGACCAGGGCGCGGGTGTGCCCGGCGCGCGCGCTCTGCGCGGCGGCCACGATGTAGCGATAGGCGGCATCACCGGCGGTCGCGTCGGGACGGCCCACGCTCGGCAGGGGATGCAGTCGGGTGACCGCTTCGATGCGGGGCGGTACCGGCAGCTGGAGCCAGGCCGCCGTGGCCTGCAGCAGCCCGGGGTCGCCATAGACGATGCAGTCGTCGGCCAGCGCCGGCGTGGCGAGCGCGCGCACGACGATCTCGGGCCCGATGCCGCAGGGATCGCCCATGGAGATCGCCAGCGGCGCGCGCGAGGCCTGGCCGGCGGCGGGCGCGGACGTGTGGGCCGCTGCGGGCGTCGGTCGTGGCCGCGAGGTCGACCCGGGCATCAGGCGTCGCCGCGATCGAAGGCGAGCACCGCTTCGAGCAGCACGTCGGTGCCCGCGGCCAGATGCTCGGGCTGCGCATTCTCGATCTCGTTGTGGCTGATGCCGCCTTCGCAGGGCACGAAGATCATGGCCGCCGGGTGCCGGCGCGCGACGTAGACGGCATCGTGGCCCGCGCCGCTGGCGATGCGCCGGTGGGAATGCCCGAGCCGGCCCGCCGCCTGCTCGACCAGCGCAACCAGGGCCGGATCGAAGCGACAGGGCGGGAAGTACACCACTTCGTCGAGGCTGATCGTCAGCCGATGCTCCGCGGCGATCGCGTCGCATTGCGCGCGCAGCGCATCGACCATCCGCGAGAGGGTTTCGTCGCGCGCATTGCGCAGGTCGACGGTGAGCGCCACGCGTCCCGGGATGACGTTGCGCGAGTTCGGGGTGACATCGAGCTGGCCGACGGTGCCCCGCGCCTCGTCGGGATGCTCCTCGGCGATCCGGCGGACCGCGGCGATCACCTGGGCGGCGCCGAGCAGCGCATCGCGGCGCATCGCCAGCGGCGTGGGGCCGGCATGGGCATCCTGGCCGGTGATGAGGACGTCGAACCAGCGCTGGCCGAGCGCGGTCTCGACCGCCCCGATCGTGATGCCTTCGGCTTCGAGGATGGGTCCCTGCTCGATGTGCGGCTCGAAGTAGGCCGCCAGCGCCGGGGCGGCGTCGCGCCCGGCGAAGCCGATGGCTTCCAGGGCGGCGCCGACGCTCTGGCCGTCGCGGTCCTGCTGCGCCAGGCAATGCTCGAGCGTGAACGCGCCGGCATAGACGCCGGAGCCCATCATCACCGGCGTGAAGCGGCTGCCCTCCTCGTTGGTCCACGCGGTGACGTTGACCGGATGCCGGGTTCGGATGCCGTGGTCATCGAGGGTGCGCAGGACCTCGAGCCCGGCCATCACGCCGTAGGCGCCATCGAAGCGCCCGCCGTTGGGCTGGGTATCGAGATGGCTGCCGATGCCGATGGGATCGAGGTCCTCGGTGCCGGGACGGGTGCCATGGATGTTGCCGATGGCATCGACGCGGATGCGGCAGCCGCAGTCGCGCAGCCAGTCGATGAGGAGGCGGCGTGCCTGGCCGTCGAGCTCGGTTAGCGTGAGCCGGCGCACCCCTCCGGCCGGCGTTGCGCCGATGCGCGCCAGTGTCATGAGGCTGTCCCAGAGCCGGACGCCGTCGCAGCGCAATGCCTGGCGGTTCGCGGGCGCGATCGATGTGGTGTCGGTGTTCATGGTGCCTCCGGGTCGGCGTCGTGGCATTGGCCGGCGATGGCCGGGCCGCTGGCCTATTATCGAAGGATATGCCGCGCAAGGCGCGGCGCACGATCAATCACCGGAGAGGCAAGCCATGGCGATCGAACTGCGGAACAAGGCGCTGCTGCGCCACCAGGGCTACATCGACGGGCGCTTCGTCGACGCGGACTCGGGCGCGCGATTCGGGGTCGACGATCTCGCGACCGGGGAGCGGCTCGCCGAGGTGGCCGACATGGGACGGGCCGAGACGGTGCGGGCGATCGAGGCGGCGCATCGCGCCCTGCCCGCATGGCGGGCCAGGACGGCGAAGGAGCGGGCCGCCGTCCTGCGCCGCTGGAACGACCTGATCCTCGCCAATACCGAGGACCTCGCGCAGCTGATGACGGCCGAGCAGGGCAAGCCGCTGGCGGAGGCGCGCGGCGAGGTGGCCTACGGCGCCTCCTTCATCGAATGGTTCGCCGAGGAGGGCAAGCGCGCCTACGGCGACATCATCCCCACCACCTCGAACGACCGGCGGCTGTTCGCGATGAAGCAGCCGATCGGCGTGTGCGGCGCGATCACGCCGTGGAACTTCCCGATCGCGATGATCACCCGCAAGGTGGGGCCGGCGCTGGCGGCCGGCTGCACGGTCGTATGCAAGCCGGCCGAGGCCACGCCGCTGTCGGCCCTGGCCCTGGCCGTGCTGGCGGAAGAAGCGGGCATCCCGGCCGGCGTCTTCAACACGATCATCGGGACGGATTCCTCCGCGATCGGCATGGAGTTGTGCACCAGCACGCTGGTGCGCAAGGTGTCGTTCACCGGATCGACCGAGGTCGGCAGGATCCTGCTGCGCCAGTCGGCCGATACCGTCAAGAAGCTGTCGCTCGAGCTCGGCGGCAACGCGCCCTTCCTGGTGTTCGACGATGCCGACCTCGATGCCGCCGTCGACGGGGCGATCGCCTCCAAGTACCGCAACGCCGGGCAGACCTGCGTCTGCGCCAACCGGATCTATGTGCAGGACGGCGTCTACGACGAGTTCGCCCGCCGGCTCGCCGCCAAGGTCGAGGGCCTCAAGGTGGGGCCGGGTACCGAGGAGGGCGTCGCGATCGGACCGCTGATCGAGCCCGCCGCGATCGACAAGGTGCGCGAGCACGTGGCGGATGCGGTCGACAAGGGCGCCCGGGTCGCGCTGGGCGGCAAGCCGCATGCGCGCGGCGGCCTGTTCTTCGAGCCGACCATCCTGGTCGACGTGACCCAGGACATGCGGGTGGCTCGCGAGGAGACCTTCGGCCCGGTGGCGCCGCTGTTCCGCTTCAAGACGGAGGAAGAGGCCGTGGCGATGGCCAATGCCACCGAGTTCGGACTGGCCTCGTACTTCTACGCCCGGGACGTGGGCCGGATCTTCCGGGTGGCCGAGGCGATCGAATCCGGCATGGTGTGCGTCAACAGCGGGATACTCTCCAACGAGGTATCGCCCTTCGGTGGCGTGAAGCAATCGGGTCTCGGCAGGGAAGGCTCGCACTACGGGCTGGACGAATACCTCGAGATCAAGTACGTCTGCCTGGCCGGGATCTGAGAGCTTCCTCGTCAGATCGGCAAAGCCTGACGGGGTGCGGTGTTCAAGAATAGCAAGTAATCACTTATAAGCGGTCGCACGGGGGATGAATGGAGACTTTCGACTACATCGTCGTGGGGGCGGGCACGGCGGGATGCCTGCTGGCGAACCGTCTTTCGGCCGACCCGGGGACCTCGGTCCTCCTGATCGAATCGGGCGGCCCGGACGACTATCGCTGGATCCACATTCCCGTCGGCTATCTCTATTGCATCGGCAATCCCCGGACCGACTGGTTGTTCCACACTGAG
>DAIMFM010000279.1:0-3806 GCA_036724585.1 Burkholderiaceae bacterium
GCGGCTTCGGCCCGCCCTCGCTGCTGGCGGCCGGCCTGCTCGCCGTCGGCTTCCTGCTGCTGCGGGCGCCCGGCCAGGCCTGACGACCGACGCGGAATACGAGGCGCCCGCCGTCGGGCCCGCGTACGGGCCCGACGCCTCCGCGACGCCTCGCTACGCCGGATCGATCGAGACGACCCGCTGGTCCTCGGCCACGGCATCGCCGACGATCACGTGGACGGCGGCGACGACGCCGCCGACCGGCGCCTCGATCGGGATCTCCATCTTCATGCTTTCGACGAGCAGCAGGGTGTCGCCCTCGGCGACCGTGTCGCCCGGGGCGACGAGGAGTTCGAACACGCTGCCTGCCACTTCGGAATGGACATCGCGACTCATGGATTCTCCGTGGATGGATAGAAGGATGCGGATCGCCAGGCGGGGCGGGGCGGCGGCCCCGCTGGATCAGGGACGATAGCCGAAGCCGCGCGCGCCGGCGCGCAGGGGCGCAGCGCGCCGGGCGAAGCGGCACAGGTGGCGTCGGGTGTCGCGCGGATCGATGATCTCCTCGACGCCGAAGGCCTCGGCGGTGCGCAGCGGCGACTGGACGGCTTCGAGGCGCGCCTCGATCTCGGCCTGGCGGGCCGCCGGATCCGGGGCCGCGTCGATCTCGGCGCGGTAGGCGGCGTAGACCCCGCCGGCGATCGGCAGCGAGCCCCATTGCGCCGAGGGCCAGGCGAAGCGCTCGAAGGCCCGCGAGCCGCCGCGCTGCGACAGCGCCGCCATGCCGAAGGCCTTGCGCACGATCACGCCGCACCATGGCACGGTGCTCGTGCGCACCGCGGCGAGCGCCTGCGTCCCGAAGCGCATGATGCCGTCGCGTTCGGCGGCGGTCCCGATCAGGAAGCCCGGGATGTCGACGAGATGCACGACCGGCAGCCGGAAGTTCTCGGCGAGGTCGACCAGGCGGATCGCCTTGCGGCTCGCATCGACCGTCCACGCGCCGCCGTAGTGGTACGGGTCGCTCGCCAGCACCGCGACCGGCCAGCCGTCGAGGCGGGCGAGCGCGGTGATCACCGAGCGGCCCCAGGCGCGCCCCATCTCGAACACCGAGCCGGCATCGAACACCGATTCGAGGATCGGGCGCATCTTGTAGACCCGTCGCGCATCGCGCGGGATGGCGCCGACCAGGAATTCGTCCCGGCGATCGACGGGATCGTCGCAGGCGACGCGCGGTGGCAGTTCGCGGGTCGAGGAGGGCAGGTAGGACAGGAAGCGGCGCGCGCGCTCGAAGGCCTCGGCCTCGCTGTCGACCGCGTCGTCGATGGTGCCGTTCTTCGCATGGATCGCGGCGCCGCCGAGGGTCTCCTTGTCGACGTCCTCGCCCGCGCGGGCGACCACCGGCGGGCCGGCGGCAAAGAGCTGCGACGTGCCGTTCACCATCACCGAGTAGTGGCTCGCGCAGACCCGGGCGGCGCCCATGCCGGCCACCGAGCCGAGGCCGAGCGAAACGACCGGCACTTCGGCGAGCGCCGACTGGGTTTCGGCGAAGCTGGCCACATCGGGCTGGTAGGTACGCCCCTGGGTCTCGAGATGGCGTACGGAGCCGCCGCCGCCGGTGCCGTCGACCAGCCGCACGAGCGGCAGGCCCCAGCGCACCGCCTGGGTCTCCGCATAGGTGAACTTGTCGCGCAGGCCGCCATCGTTGGCGCCGCCGCGCACGGTGAAATCGTCGCCGGTCACGAAGACCTCGCGCCCGTCGATGGTGGCCCGGCCGCAGACCACGTTGGCCGGCGTCAGGCCGACGAGTCGGCCCTCGGCGTCGTATTCGGGGAAGCCCGCGGCGGAGCCGACCTCGTCGAAGCTGCCGGCGTCGACCAGGGCATCGAGGCGCTCGCGCACGGTCAGCTTGCCGTTGGCATGGTGCCTGGCCACCTTCTCGGCGCCGCCCATCCGCCGGGCGAGTTCCTGCCGACGGGCGTATTCGTCGATCTCGGGTTGCCAGCTCATCCTGCCTCCTGTCTCCATCGTGTCGTGGCCTCGCGGCGCGCCTATGATACGTCCTTGCCCGGCTTTCCCCGGAGGCGACGATGCCCCGTTTCGCCGCGAACATCTCGACGATGTACACGGACCGCCCCTTCCTCGATCGCTTCGCCGCGGCCCGGCGCGACGGCTTCGCCGCGGTCGAGTGCCAGTTTCCCTACGCGACCTCGGCCGACGCGATCCGCGCCGCGCTCGAGTCGGCCGGGCTCTCGCTGGTGCTCATCAACACCCCGGCGGGTGACACCGCGGCAGGCGAGCGCGGCCTCGCCGCGATACCGGGGCGAGAGGCCGCGTTTCGCGAAGCGCTCGACCGGGCGATCGACTACGCCCGCCTGACCGGCTGCGCCCGCATCCACCTGATGGCGGGGGTGCCGCCGGAGGACGCCGGGCGCGCGGAGTGCGAGCGGGTCTTCGTCGCCAACCTGCGCCATGCGGCCGGCCTGCTCGGGCCGCTGCGCATCACCGGCCTGGTCGAGCCGATCAATCCGCGCGACATGCCGGGCTACTTCCTGCAGACGCAGGACCAGGCGCATTCCCTGCTGGCCGCGGTCGGCGAGCCTACCCTCGCGGTACAGATGGACCTGTACCACTGCCAGGTCGTCGAGGGCGACGTCGCCACCCGCATCCGCCGCCACATCGCCGGCATCGGCCATGTCCAGATCGCCGGCGTGCCGGAGCGCGAGGAGCCGGACCGCGGGGAACTGCACTATCCCTACCTGTTCGCGCTGCTGGACGCGCTGGGCTACGACGGCTGGGTCGGCTGCGAATACCGGCCGCACGGCGATACCAGCGCGGGGCTGGGCTGGTTGCACCGCTGGCGCGAGACCGGCGCCTGATCCGGATTCGGGCGCATGGCCGCGTTGGGGCTCCTTGCCGTACAACCGTACTGTCTGCGGCGCCCCGCCTTGCCCTGCGCCCGAATCCGCAGCCGGAGCCGGGCGGCGGGATACCCTTGATGCACAATATGGCTTTTGGGAGTCCTTGCCCGATGCCGGCGCCGGTCGTCCACCAGTCGAGCCTCCACAGCCTGCCCCTGGTCTCGCGCGGCAAGGTGCGCGACAACTACGCGGTCGGCGACGACCGCCTGCTGATCGTCACCACCGATCGGCTGTCCGCCTTCGACGTGGTGCTCGGCGAGCCGATTCCCGGCAAGGGCAGGGTGCTCAACCAGATGGCCCTGTTCTGGTTCGATCGCCTCGCGGGAATCGTCCCCAACCATCTCACTGGTGAAGCGCCGGAATCGGTCGTCGCGCCCGACGAGGTCGACCAGGTGCGCGGGCGCTCGATGCTCGTGCGCCGCCTCGAACCCGTGCTGGTCGAGGCCGTCGTGCGCGGCTACCTCATCGGTTCGGGCTGGAAGGACTACCAGGCGAGCGGCGCCGTCTGCGGCATCCGCCTGCCGCCCGGGCTGCGGATGGCCGAGCGGCTGCCCGAGCCGATCTTCACGCCGGCGGCCAAGGCCGCCGTGGGCGAGCACGACGAGAACATCGACTTCGACGACATGGCGCGGCGCATCGGCCGCGAGCTCGCCGAGCGCATCCGCGACACCAGCCTGCGGCTGTACACCGAGGCGGCCGGCTACGCCGCCAGCCGCGGCATCATCATCGCCGATACCAAGTTCGAGTTCGGGCTGGACGCCGATGGCGAGCCGGTCCTGATGGACGAGGTACTGACGGCCGATTCCTCGCGCTTCTGGCCCGCCGACGAATATCGCGTCGGCATCTCGCCACCATCGTTCGACAAGCAGTTCGTGCGCGACTGGCTCGAGACGGTGCCGGGCTGGGACA
>DAIMFM010000280.1:0-533 GCA_036724585.1 Burkholderiaceae bacterium
GACCTTCTTGCCGATCACCACGCCCGGGCGCGCCGAGTAGATGGTGATGCGCGCATTGCGCGCCGGCCGCTCGATCAGCACCTTGCCGACCATCGCGTTCTTCAGCTTGCGCCGAAGGTACTCGCGAACGCGGAGGTCCTCGTTGAGCATGATCGAGAACTTCTCGCCGTCGGCAAACCAGCGTGACGACCAGTCACGGGTCACCGGGAGGCGGAAGCCGATCGGATTGATTTTCTGTCCCATGGTGTTCCTTGAGCTCTGGTCAGTTGCCGACTGTCACGTAGATGTGACAGGTCTGCTTCTCGATCTTGGCGCCACGCCCCTTGGCGCGGGCCCGGAAGCGCCGCAGCGAGCCGGCCTTCTCGACATGGATGCGCTTGACCTTGAGCTCGTCGATGTCCGCGCCGTCGTTGTGCTCGGCGTTGGCGATCGCCGACTCCAGGACCTTCCTGACGATGGCCGCGGATTTCTTGGGCGAGAAGCTCAGGATGTTGAGGGCCCGCTCGACCGGCAGGCCGCGCACCAGGTCGGCG
>DAIMFM010000280.1:543-3764 GCA_036724585.1 Burkholderiaceae bacterium
CTTCTGGGCGGACAGCCGAACCCCCTTGAGGATTGCTTGGGTTTCCATGACCGGCTCTCCTTAGCGCCGCGACTTCTTGTCGGCGGCGTGTCCCTTGAAGGTGCGGGTCAGCGCGAACTCGCCGAGCTTGTGCCCGACCATGTTCTCGTTGATGAACACCGGGACGTGCTGACGGCCGTTGTGCACGGCGATCGTCAGGCCGACGAACTCGGGCAGCACCGTCGAGCGACGCGACCAGGTCTTGATCGGCCGCTTGTCCTTGGCGCCCACCGCGGCATCGACTTTCTTGATCAGGTGGGCGTCGACGAAAGGCCCTTTCTTGACTGAACGTGCCATGTTTGACTACCCGTTATTTCTTGCCGCGGCGCTGGACGATCATGTTGTCCGAGCGCTTGTTGCGACGTGTCTTGTAGCCCTTGGTGGGCTGGCCCCATGGCGACACCGGATGGCGGTTGCCGCGGGTGCGGCCGCCGTGCGGGTGGTCGACGGGGTTCATGACCTCGCCCCGCACCGTCGGCCGGATGCCGCGCCAGCGCTTGGCGCCGGCCTTGCCGATCTCGCGCAGTCCGTGCTCCTCGTTGCCGACCTCGCCGATGGTGGCGCGGCAATCGATGTGGAAGCGACGCACCTCGCCCGAGCGCATCCGGACCTGGGCGTAGATGCCCTCGCGCGCCATCAGGCGCGCCGAGGCGCCGGCGGAGCGGGCGATCTGGGCGCCCTTGCCCGGCGACATCTCGATGGCGTGGATCGTCGAGCCGACCGGGATGTTGCGGATGGGCAGCGCATTGCCGGCCCGTATCGGCGCATCGATCCCGCTCTGCAGGCGATCGCCCGGCACCACGCCGCGCGGCGCGATGATGTAGCGACGCTCGCCGTCGGCGTAGCACAGCAGCGCGATGTGCGCGCTGCGGTTCGGGTCGTATTCGATCCGCTCGACGGTGGCGGGCACGCCATCCTTGTCGCGCCGGAAATCGATGATCCGGTAGTGGGCCTTGTGGCCGCCCCCGCGATGGCGCACGGTGATCCGGCCGTGATTGTTCCGCCCGGCGCTCTGCTTCTGACTCGTCGTCAGGGCATCGACGGGCCGCCCCATGTACAGGGCCGGCGTGACGACCCGCACCATCGACCGGCGCCCCGGCGAGGTGGGTTTCATCTTGACGACAGCCATTTAACCGGCCTCCACGAAGTTGATCTCCTGGCCCGGGGCCAGCGAGACGTATGCCTTGCGGGTATTGCGGCGCCGGCCGGTGTAGCGGCCGAAGCGCTTGGCCTTGCCCCCCTGGTTCAGCACCTGGACCGACTCGACCTGGACCTTGAAGAGCAGCTCGACGGCCGCCTTGATCTCGGGCTTGGTCGCATCCTGCAGCACGCGGAAGGCCACCTGCTCGTTCTTCTCGGCGATCATCGTGGACTTCTCGGACACGATGGGGCCGACGAGCACTTTCATCAGACGCTCCTGGTTCATCCCAGCATCTCCTGGACTTTCGCCAGCGCCGGCCGGGTGATCAGCACCCGATCGAAGCGAACCAGCGACACCGGATCGGCGTAGCGCGGCTCGACGATGAGCACGTCGGGCAGGTTGCGGGCAGCGAGGTAGAGGTTCTCGTCGAAGGCTTCCGTGATGATGAGCACCGACCCGACACCCATGTCCTTGAGCTTCTGCACGAGCAGCCTGGTCTTGGGGGCCTCGATGCTGATCTCGTCGACGACCGCGACACGGTCTTCACGGGCCAGCTGAGAGAGGATCGAGCAGACACCGGCCCGGTACATCTTCCGGTTCAGCTTGTGGCTGAAGTTTTCCTCGGGGGTGCTCGGGAAGGCCCGGCCGCCGCCGCGCCACAGCGGGCTCGAGGTCATGCCCGCACGGGCACGGCCGGTACCCTTCTGGCGCCACGGCTTCTTGGTCGAATGCCGGACTTCGGCACGGGTCTTCTGCTTGCGGGTGCCGCTGCGGGCGTTCGCCTGGAAGGCGACGACCACCTGGTGGACCAGCGGTTCGTTGTATTCGCGCCCGAAAACGGTATCGAGGGCATCGACCTTGGATGCCGGCTGTCCCTGGGCGTCGAGAAGCTTGAGTTCCATCGCCACTCCCCGTCAGGCCGACTTCGCCGGGGCCTTGACGGCGGGCCGGACGATGACATTGCCGTTCTTGGCGCCGGGCACCGCGCCGCGGACCAGCAGCAGCTGGCGCTCGGCATCGACGCGGGCGACGACCAGGTTCTGCACGGTGCGCGCGACAGCGCCCATATGGCCCGCCATCCGCTTGCCGGGGAACACCCGGCCCGGATCCTGGGCCATGCCGATCGAGCCCGGCACGTTGTGCGAACGCGAGTTGCCGTGCGTGGCGCGGCCGGAGCTGAAGTTGTAGCGCTTGATCGTGCCGGTGAAGCCCTTGCCGTGGGAAGTGCCCGAGACATCGACCTTCTGGCCCTCGGCGAACATCTCCGCCTTGAGCGCCGCGCCCGGGGCGAGCTCGCCGAGCTCGTCGGCCGAATCGACGCGGAATTCGCGCACGATGCTGCCGGCCTCGACGCCCGCCTTGGCGAAATGGCCCGCCTGCGGCTTGGTCACGCGGTTGGCACGGCGCGTGCCGTAGGCCACCTGCACCGATACATAGCCGTCGGTCTCGACGGTCTTGATCTGGGTGACGCGATTGTTCGACACATCGAGCACCGTCACGGGGACCGACTCGCCGTCGTCCGTGAAGATACGCATCATGCCGACCTTGCGTCCCACAAGGCCAAGGCTCATTGCTTGCTCCAATACCGGCTGCGATTGGCCGGATGTGATGCGCGCGCCGCTGGCGGCCGGGACTGGCCCGATCACCGCGCGACCATGCCGCGCTTGCCCAAAGAGTCGCCCCAAGCGGGCCGCCCCGAAAAAAGACGAAGATTATAGCTTGCCGGAAAACACCCGGCAAGCCCGGCCGAGCCCGTCGGCGCGGCCGCGGCGGGGCGCGGGATCAGGCGCCCGCCGACTGCTGGACCGAAATCTTGACATCCACCCCCGCCGGCAGGTCGAGCTTGGTCAGGGCGTCGATGGTCTTGTCGGTGGGATCGACGATGTCCATCAGGCGCTGGTGCGTGCGGATCTCGAACTGGTCGCGCGAGGACTTGTTGACGTGGGGCGAGCGCAGCACGTCGAAGCGCTCGCGCCGGGTCGGCAGCTGCACCGGCCCGCGAACCACCGCGCCGGTGCGCTTGGCGGTGTCGACGATCTCG
>DAIMFM010000281.1:0-3737 GCA_036724585.1 Burkholderiaceae bacterium
CCTGCCCGGCGCGCCGCCCACGGGATCAGAAACCCGCGGCGCAGCCGTCACGCCGGCTGTCGCTGGCGGCCACGTAGCCGTCGGCGAGGTCGGCGGACTGGCGCCAGATGAACTGGCCCCCGCCGAAATCCATGTAGTTGTCGACGACCTCGACGAGCTGGTGGCCCAGCGCCTCGAGGCCGCGGGCGACCTCGGCGCCGATCGCGGGCTCGATGTCGACGGCCAGTCCGCGCTGGACCTTCCAGCGCGCCGCATCGCATGCGGCCTGCGGGTTCTGGCGGTAGTCGACCATCCGCACGATCGTCTGGAGATGGCCCTGGGGCTGCATGTTGCCACCCATCACGCCGAAGCTCATCTGGGGCGCGCCGTCGCGCGTGAGGAAGGCGGGAATGATGGTGTGGAAGGGCCGTTTGCCCGGCGCGACGACGTTGGGATGGCCGGCCTCGAGCGAGAACCCGTGGCCGCGGTTCTGCAGCGACACGCCCACGTCGGGCACCACGACGCCCGAGCCGAAGCCCATGTAGTTGGACTGGATGAAGGAGACCATCATGCCTTCGGCGTCGGCGGCGCTCAGGTAGATGGTGCCGCCCGGCGGCGGCAGGGCCTGCTCGAAGTCGGTCGCCCGGTCACGCCGGATGCGCGCCGCGCGATCGGCGAGCCGCGCGTCGTCGAGCAGGTCGGCCGGCGTCACGCTCGTCATGCTGCGCACGTCGGCGACGTGCCGGTAGACGTCGGCGAACGCCGCCTTCATCGCCTCGATCTGGAGATGCCGCGCCTCGACCGAGTCGGGCGCCAGCGCCGCCATGTCGAAATGCTCGAGGATGCCGAGCGCCATCAGCGCGGCGATGCCCTGGCCGTTGGGCGGGATCTCGTGCAGCGTGAAGCCGCGGTAGTCGCGCGAGATCGGCTCGACCCAGTCCGGCCGGTAGGCGCGCAGGTCGGCGGTGGTCATGGCGCCGCCGTGCTCGCGTATGAAGGCGGCGACGCGCTCGGCCGTCTCGCCCTCGTAGAAATCGCGACCCGACGTCTCGGCGATGCGCCGCAGGGTCCGGCCGGCCTGCGCGAAGACGAAGCGTTCGCCGACCCGGGGCGCGCGGCCGTGCGGCATGAAGGCCTGGGCGAAGCCGGGCTGGGACCGCAGCTCGTCGACCTGGGCAGCCCACTTCTGCTGGACGATCCGGGCCACGCCGTGGCCCGCCTCGGCCAGTTCGATCGCGGGCGCGAGGCAATCGCCGAAGGGCAGCCGGCCGAAGCGCTCGTGCAGGGCGACCCAGCCGGCGACCGCGCCCGGGACCGTGATGGTGTCGGGGCCCCGCTTGGGGAAGGCGGCGCCGTGGCGGCTGCCGAAGTACGCAAGGTCCCAGGCGGCGGGCGCGGTCCCCGAGGCGTTCAGGCCATGCAGCTGCCGGCCGTCCCAGACGATGGCGAAGGCGTCGCTGCCCAGGCCGCAGGAGACCGGCTCGACGATCGTCAGCGCGGCGGCGGCGGCGATCGTTGCATCGATCGCATTGCCACCGGCGGCGATCATGCGCAGCCCGGCCTGCGCCGCCAGCGGCTGCGAGGTCGATACGACGTTGCGCGCGAAGACGGGCGAGCGCATCGACGGATAGGCCGCCTGCCAGTCGAACTCAAAAGACGACATGTCGTTCCTCCCTGTGGCGCGCTGCGCGGCGCGAGACGAGCATCGGGTTCATGCGCAGCCGAACTGGTCGGCGAGGTCGCCGATGTCGCGCGCATGCATGTCGAAGGCCGGATCGCGGCTGGTGTCGTTGGCGACGGCCGGTCCCAGCTCGAGGGGCCGTTCGATGAATGCCGTCTGGCAGCCGCAGGCGGCCGCGGCGCGCAGGTCGCTGCGATGGGCGGCGACGAGCATCATGCGTTCGGGCTCGATCGCGAACACCTCGCAGACACCGAGGTAGGCCTCCGGGTCGGGCTTGTAGTGGCGGAAGACTTCGGCCGACAGGATCAGGTCCCAGCGGATGTCCGCATGCTTGGCCATGTCGGCGAGCAGCGCGAGGTTGCCGTTGGACAGCGTGCAGACCGTGAAGCGGCTGCGCAGGCGCTCGATCCCCGCGACGGCATCGGGCCAGGGGTCGAGCCGGTGCCAGACGAGATTGAGCTGGCGGCGCGCGGCCTCGTCGAGGTGGTCGATGCCGTGGCGCTCGAGCATTTCGTCGAGGATCATCCGGTGCAGGTCGTCGATCCGGGTCCAGCCCAGCTCGCCCCGGCGCACCCGGTCCATGGCCGGCGCGTAGCCGGCCCGCCATTCGGTGGCGAAGTCGCTGCCCGGTATGCCGAGCCCGAGCGCGTCGACCTCGCGGGTGATGGTGCCGTGCCAGTCGACCACCGTGCCGAACACGTCGAAGGCGAGCACCGCCGGCAGCGGCTTGCTCATGGGCGCCGGGCCCGTTCCTCGTCGCGACGCCGTTGCGCGCGCTGGCCGCGGAGGCGGCGGTGGATGAAGTAGCCGAGGACGGCTGCCCCCACGAGCATCGCGAGATGGTCGGGTTCGGTCAACAGGTGCGTGAGCGTGGCGAATCCACCGTGGTGCTCGCCGGGATGGGCGAACACCGTCGCCGCGGGCAGCGACAGGACGATGCCGGCAAGGGCGTGGCGGATGGCGGGAAAGTGGCGCATCGCGGGGCTCCAGGAAAGGGTCCGGGTTCGGGCTCAGTTTAGCAGCAGGCCCTGCGCCTCGATGAAGGCGACGATATGCGCCAGTCCTTCGCCGCTGTGCATGTTCGTGAACACGAAGGGGCGGGAGCCGCGCATGCGCTGCGCATCGTTCGCCATCACGTCGAGCGAGGCGCCGACATGCACCGCGAGATCGATCTTGTTGATGACGAGGAGATCGCTCTTGATGATGCCCGGGCCGCCCTTGCGGGGGATCTTCTCGCCGGCGGCCACGTCGATCACGTAGATGGTCAGGTCGGACAGCTCGGGGCTGAAGGTGGCGGCCAGGTTGTCGCCGCCGCTCTCGACCAGCACGAGCTCGAGGCCGGGATGCCGGCGCTGCAGGCGGTCGATGGCCTCGAGGTTGATCGACGCGTCCTCGCGAATCGCGGTGTGCGGGCAGCCGCCGGTTTCGACGCCGAGGATGCGTTCGATGCCCAGGGCGTCGTTGCGCGCGAGGAACTCGGCATCCTCGCGGGTATAGATGTCGTTGGTCACCACCGCCATGTCGTAGCGATCGCGCAGCTCCCGGCACAGCGCCAGCGTCAGCGCCGTCTTGCCCGATCCGACCGGTCCGCCGATGCCCACCCGCAGGGCCTGTTTCGTCGATGTCATGGATGCTCCGTGGTTGTGGTGGGCGAGCCCGGCACGCGCGGCGCCGCGGGGCTCAGGACCTGAACAGGCGCGAGTACTGCGTCTCGTGCCAGCTGCTGCCGAGCGCCAGGCCGGGGGCAAAGCCGCTCCAGTCGTCCTCGGCGAGCACCGTGGCGCTGGCGACGGCCGCGGCCAGTCCCGGCGCCAGCGCGGAAATTACGCGCTGCCCGGCCTGCTGGCCGAGCGGGATCGCCTTCATGGCGGCCGCCACCTGGTTCTCCAGCCATGCCCAGGACCAGGCGGCCAGCGCCTCGTCGGGCCCGAGCCCCAGGCCGCGGGCCGCCCAGGCCCAGGCGAGCGGCAGGGCGCAGGGCGCATCGGCCGCCAGGCGGGCGCGCGCCGCCCCGGCTGCCTCCGCCGCCAGTCCTTCGAGCCCCTCGAGCAGCACGCGCAGCGAGCGTCCCATCTGC
>DAIMFM010000282.1:0-3727 GCA_036724585.1 Burkholderiaceae bacterium
GCGCGCCTGCTGCTCGGCCGATGGCGCCTGCGAGGGATCGAGCGGCGGCACGCCGGGCGCCGGCGGCACGGGCGGCGGCGCCATGCCGGAATCGGGCGCACCGGGCGTCGTCCCGGGCGATGCGCCCGGGCGGCTCGGAACGATCTCCCCGTCACCGCCGAACAGGCCGGCGCGCCAGGCGCCGAACAGGGCGACGATGATCACCACGACGATGGCGATCAGCCGCCAGGGGGTTCCGCTGGAGGAAGGTGGACGCAGGGGGGTCATCGATTGGGCTCCGGGACTGCGCTGAGAGTACACCGAGCGTCGCGGCAGCGGAAACCGAGTCTTCCGCAGCCCATGCCCGCGCGCGACCGACCGATGCCCGCACGCGGCCGGCGCGAATCGCGCGGCCGCATATACTCGCCGGGTGCCTGAACCCGCCACGCCAGTCCGCGCGCCCGCCGCCCTGCCCGCATCGCGACTGCTGGTCGCATTGCTATGGGCGATCGCGAGCGGCATGTCGCTGCAGACGATGAACGCCGTGATGCGCCTCATGGCGCTCGAGCTGCATTCGATGCAGGCGCAGTTCCTGCGCGCGCTGTTCGGCCTGGTGGTGATGCTGCCGGTCATCGCGATCGGCATCGGGCGCGATGGCTGGCGCAGCTTCTGGCCCAAGGACATGCGGGGCCAGTGGATCCGGGGCGTGGTCCACACGGTCGCTACCCTGCTCTTCTTCCTCGCGCTGCCGCACCTGCCGCTGGCCGACTCCACCGCGATCGGCTTCACCATTCCGCTGTTCATCCTGATGGGCGCCGCGCTCTTCCTCGGCGAGAAGGTCACCGCCGCGCGCTGGGCCGCGACCCTGGTGGGCTTCGGCGGTGTGCTGGTGGTGCTCCTGCCCCACCTGGGCGGGCTCGGCGGCGGTGGCTACTGGAGCCTCGTCATGCTCGCGGCGGCACCGGCCTTCGCCACCTCGTTCCTGCTGGCCAAGGTCCTGACCCGGCGCGATCGCAGTTCGGTGCTGGTGGTCTGGCAGGCCCTGACGGTATCGATCCTCTCCCTGCCGCTGGCGCTGTCGGTATGGGAGCCGCCCACGCTGCGCCAGTGGTCGATCTTCCTGCTCGCGGGCCTGCTCGGCAGCTGCGCGCACTACTTCATCAATCGCGCGATGGAGAAGGTGGACATCTCCGCCCTGCAGTCGGTGCGCTTCCTCGACCTGATCTGGTCCTCGCTGCTGGGCGTCCTGCTGTTCGGCAACATGCCGGCGCCGACCGCCCTGGTGGGAGGTGCCGTGATCGTCGTCGCCGTCGCGGCGGTGGCGCGCCACGAGGCCCGCGCGGCGCGGCCGGGACGCTGAGCGGGCGAGCGCGGGCCATGGCCAGGATCCTGCCCAGCGACTGGCGCGCGCTCGAGGCGACCGGCGCGGCGGCGCGCGAGCTCGAGACGCTCGGGCGACTCGAGTCCGGGCTGCCGGATTCGGTCACGGTGTTCCACGGGGTCCACTGGACCCGGGTGGAACGCGGCTTCGCCGCGATCGGCGAGATCGATTTCGTCGTCATCGCGCCCTCCGGGCGCCTGCTGCTGATCGAGCAGAAGACCGGCTTCCTCGACGAGCCGCCGGACGGCCTGGTCAAGCGGCACCTGGGCGGCCGGCGCAACATCCGCCTCGAGCTCGACCGCACGCTCGACGCCTTGCGCAAGCGCCTCGCGCCGGTCACCGGCAGCGAACTGCCCGCGATCGACTACCTGCTCTACTGCCCCGACTATGCGGTCCGGGAACCGGGAAGCGCGGGCATCGACCCGGCCCAGATCGTCGATTCGCGCGCCGGTACCGGGCTCGCAAGCCGTGTGCGCGAGCTGCTCCAGCTCGGGCGGCGCGACGCGTCCGGCGACCTCCCGCTGGCCGACCCCGAGCGCCCGGAACTGGTGGCGCGGCTGCGCCGCTTCTTTGCCAACGAGCTCGAACTGGTGCCCGACGTGAGCGCCCTGCTCTCGCGAGCCGAGGCGCTCGTCACCCGGCTGTCGGGGGGCCTGGCCACGTGGGCGCGCCGGATCGAGGCGCCGGCGCTGCGCCTGCGGGTGGTGGGGACGGCCGGCAGCGGCAAGACGCAGCTCGCCCTGGCGCTGCTCGAGGACGCCGCTCGGGAAGAGCGGCGCGCGCTCTACGTCTGCTTCAATCGCCCGCTGGCCGACCACCTGCGCGAGATCGCACCGGATGCGTCGCGCGTGTTCACCTACCACCAGTGGTGCGAGCGGCGACTGCGCAATGCGGGGCGCAACATCGAGTTCGGCGGGCCCGACAGCTTCGCGCGGATGGAGCGCGACGCGGCTGCCCTGCCGGTCGATCCGCGCGAGCGGGTCGAGGACCTCATCGTCGACGAGGGCCAGGACTTCGCCGCGGCCTGGCGCGAGGACCTGTTCCGCCTGGTCGGTGATCGCGCCGATGCGCGCATCTACTGGCTCGAGGATCCCATGCAGAACCTCTACGGCCGGGAGCCCTTCGAGGCCGAGGGCTGGACGCTCATGCATGCGCCGGCCAACTATCGCAGCCCGCGCAGCGTGGTGCGCGCCCTGCGCGAACTTCTGGGCGATGCGGTACCGGGCCTGCAGGCGGAAAGCCCGATCGACGGCGCCGAGGTCGAGTACCTTGCCTACGACGACAGCGACGGGATGCTCGATGCCACCAAGCGCGCGATCACCAATGCGCTGCGGGCCGGCTTTCGCAAGCAGGACATCGTGCTCGTGACCTGGTCGGGCCGCGGCCGCTCGCAGCTGCTGGCGGCCGGGACCCTGGGCCCGCACCGGCTGCACGCGTTTGCAGGTCGTTACGATATGTTCGGCAATCCCGAATACCGCGAGGGTGATCTGCTGGTCGATTCGGTCTATCGTTTCAAGGGCCAGAGCGCGCCCTGCGTGATCCTCACCGAGGTCGACTTCGAGGCCTTCGACGAATCCGCGGCGCGCAAGCTTTTCGTCGGCATGACCCGGGCGTCGATGCGCCTGACCGTGGTGCTGTCCGCGCGCGCGGCAGGCGCGCTGGCGCTGCCCGGAGGGGCCGGCGCCCACGGATCGAGGAGTACACCGGCATGATCGAAGCCATCGCACGATTCTTCAACCAGCGGCTCGCGCACGACGACACGGCGTCGAGCGCGACGGACGAGCGTCGCCTGCTCCTGGCGACGGCAGCCTTGCTGGTCGAGGTCATGCGAAGCGACGCGGTCCTCGACGAGCGCGAGCGCGAACGGGTCCTCGCGGCATTGCGCCGCCACGGCGGCCTCGGCGAGGACGAGGCGGTGGAGCTCGTGGCGCTCGCCGACGAGGCATCGCGCAAGGCCAACGACTACTACCAGTTCACTTCACTGGTAAACAGGCATTACGGCCAGCAAGAGAAGGTGCGCATCATCGAGATGATGTGGCAGGTCGCCTACGCCGACGGAGTGATCAGCGCCCACGAGCGGCACCTCATGCGTCGCATCGCCGACCTGCTGCACGTGCTGCACGGCGACTACGTCGCCGCCCAGCGGCGCGCCCGCGAGGCGACCGGCAGGGCGGGCATCGCGCCGGGACGGCAGCCGCCGGCCTGAGGCGGCGCGAGGCCCCGGGGAGCCCCCTGGGGCCGGCGCCCGCGACCCGCCCGCGGCTGCGGGCGTCCACGGCTCACTTGCGCCTGGTCGGGCGGGAGCCCCGGGTCTCGCCGGTGACGGCCGAATCGGCCATCTGCGCGAACTGGCGCGCGGCCTTGTTC
>DAIMFM010000283.1:0-3709 GCA_036724585.1 Burkholderiaceae bacterium
GCCCCTGGAAACAGAAGGCCGGCTTGTCTGTCCTGGCGAGGCCCTGGATCGAGCCATCGAAGAGCGAACGGTGGGTGACCTCCAGGTTGGGCGGCAGGCTGTCCGGCGAGACCGCGAAGCCGTGGTTCTGGCTGGTGATGACCACCTTGCCGTCGGTCTCGTCGCGCACGGGATGGTTCGCGCCGTGGTGGCCGAACTTCATCTTCTCGGTGCGCGCGCCGCTGGCGAGCGCCAGGATCTGGTGTCCGAGGCAGATCCCGAAGACGGGGATCGAGCGCTCGATGAAGCCGGCGGTCGCCTCGATCGCGTAGTCGCAGGGTTCCGGGTCGCCGGGCCCGTTCGACAGGAAGATGCCGTCCGGGGAGTGGGCCAGCGCATCCTCGATGCCGGTCTGGGCCGGCACGACGATGACCTCGCAGCCGCGGTCGGCGAGCAGGCGCAGGATGTTGCGCTTGACTCCGAAGTCGTAGGCGACCACCTTGAAGCGGGCCGGGGCCGCCGGTTGGTGGCCGGCGCCGAGGCGCCAGGATCCTTCGGACCAGCGATAGGCGCTGGGCGTCGAGACGACCTTGGCCAGGTCGAGGCCGGCCAGGCCGGGGAAGTCGCGCGCAGCGGCGATGGCGCGCTCGACATCGATCGTCTCGCCGGGCGCGGCGGCCGCCACCAGGCAGGCGTTCTGGGCGCCGCGCTCGCGCAGCAGGCGCGTCAGGCGACGGGTGTCGATGCCGGCGATGGCCGGCACCCCCTCGTGCGCCAGGTAGCTCGAGAGGTTGTCGCTGGCGCGCCAGCTCGAGACGCGCAGCGGCAGGTCCTTGATGACGAGGCCGGCGGCCTGGACGCGCGCCGATTCGGCGTCTTCGGGATTGACCCCGACGTTGCCGATGTGGGGATAGGTCAGCGTGACGATCTGGCGGGCATAGCTCGGGTCGGTGAGGATCTCCTGGTACCCGGTCATGGCGGTATTGAAGACCGCCTCACCAGTGGCTTCGGTCGGCGCGCCGATCGAGAAGCCGCGAAAGATCGTACCGTCGGCGAGGGCGAGGACGGCATCGGGGCGTTGGGGCAGCAATGTCGGGGGCTCCTGTTCGGGCTTCGCCGGGTCGAGGCCCCGGGGCGATCTGCGAGACCCGCCGGCTTCGGCCACGCGCCGGCGGCGCACTGCGTGCCGCGCAACGGACATGGGAAACCAGGGGCCGGGACGGGGCCGCGGCGGGAACCGCAACCGGGCCGGCCCGATTACCGACGGCTGCTCAGGAACGGACCCGGAAGGGTCCGGCGAGCGGGCCAAGGCGAAGCTTTCCGAGACGGTATTCTACCAGAGCGCCGCCGCCTCAGATGATCCCCTTGCTGCGCAATGCGTCGATTTCCGCGGCATCGATGCCGCGCTCGCCGAGCACCTCCTCGGTATGCTCGGCGCGGCCGGCGCGGCCCGCGTTGTTCGCCAGCGCCGGATCGTCGGCGAGGTCCGGCCTGCCGATCGCCTGCATCAGCCGCTTGAAGATCGAGTCGCCGTTGCCGCCGATGACGATATGCTGGCCGTCGGCGGTCGGGTAGGTGTTCGACGGCACGATGCCGGTCAGGTTGGTGCCGGTGCGTTCGCGCACAATGCCGTAGCGATCGAACTCCGGCAGGGTGCTCTCCATCATGTTGAACACGGATTCGTAGAGCGCCACGTCCACCATCTGGCCGCGACCCGAGCTCGCGCGCTGGTGGATCGCCATGAGGGCGCCGATCACCGCATGGAGCGCCGCCAGGGAGTCGCCGATCGACAGGTTGAGCCGCACCGGCGGCCGGTCGGGGAAGCCGGTGACGTAGCGCATCCCGCCCATGGATTCGGCGATGGCGCCGAAGCCGGGGCGGTCGCGATAGGGACCGTCCTGGCCATAGCCGGAGAGCCGTACCAGCACCAGCCCGGGATTGTCCGCCGCCAGGCGCTCGTAGCCCAGGCCCCATTTCTCGAGGGCCCCCGGGCGGAAGTTCTCGATGACGATGTCGGCCCCGGCGGCGAGCCGCCGTACCAGGTCCTGGCCCTCGGGCTGGCGCAGGTCGATGCAGACCGAGCGCTTGTTGCGGGCCTGCACGGACCACCACAGCGACGTGCCGGAGGGATCGTCTGGGTAGAGCTTGCGCCACTTGCGCAGCGGATCCCCGCCTTCTCCGCGGGGGCCGGCAGGAGGCTCGACCTTGATCACGTCGGCGCCGAAATCGGCCATCATCCTGCCCGCGAACGGCCCGGCGATCAGCTGGCCGAGCTCGATGACCCGCAGTCCCTGCAGCGCACCCCCGCCCTTGTCCATCACGTCCTCCATCGGGATCTCAGTCGACGTTGCGGCGGTCGCGCAAGGCATGCGCTATCGTGCTGGCGTCGACGTACTCGAGTTCGCTTCCAACCGGCACGCCGCGCGCCAGCCGGGTGACGCGCAGGCCGCGAGCGCGCAGCATCTCGCCCAGGTAGTGCGCGGTCGCCTCGCCCTCCTGCGTGAAATTGGTGGCCAGGATCACCTCCGTGACGATGCCGTCGCAGGCGCGCGCGAGCAGGCGCTCGAAGTGGATGTCGCGCGGCCCCACGCCCTCGATCGGCGAGAGCCGGCCCATCAGCACGAAGTACAGGCCGGGGTAGGAATGGGTCTGCTCGACCATCAGCTGGTCGGCGGGCGTCTCGACCACGCACAGCAGGCTGGCGTCGCGCCGCGCCGATTCGCAGGTCTCGCAGACCTCGCGCTCGGTGAACGTGTTGCAGCGCGCGCAATGCCGGATCCGTGCGACGGAGTCGGCCAGCGCCCGGCTGATCTCGAGCGCGGCATCGCGATCGTGCTGCAGCAGGTGGTAGGCGAAGCGCTGCGCCGACCGGGCACCCACACCGGGCAGCTTGCGCAACGCCGTCGTCAGGGCATCGAGCGAGGCGGGGCCACGCGCCGACATCGACTCAG
This sequence comes from Burkholderiaceae bacterium, assembly GCA_036724585.1. Classification (GTDB taxonomy): domain Bacteria; phylum Pseudomonadota; class Gammaproteobacteria; order Burkholderiales; family Burkholderiaceae_E; genus JAMLIN01. The sequence continues at coordinate 2,931 of DAIMFM010000283.1, forward strand.
AACGGCATCTTGAAGCCAGGGGGCAACGGCAGCCCCTGGGTGAGCCCGCCCATCTTCTCCTGGGCGGTCTGCTCCGCCTTGCGCAGGGCATCGTTCATCGCCGCCACCACGAGGTCCTCGAGCATGTCCCGGTCGTCCTCGAACAGGCTCGGGTCGATCTGGATGCGCCGCACTTCGTTGCGGCAGCTCACGGTCACCTTGACCATGCCGGCGCCCGACTCGCCCTCGACATCGATGTTCGCGAGTTCTTCCTGCGCACGGCGCATGTTCTCCTGCATCTGCTGCGCCTGCTTCATGAGGCCGGCAAGCTGCCCTTTCATCATGGTTCATCTCCGGTTGGGCGGGTGTCGAGCGGACGGACCGAGCCCGGCACGATGGCCCCGTTGAAATCATCGATCAGTGTACGGACGAAGGGATCGGCCTCGAGGGAAGCCTGGGCGGTCGCGAGGCGTTGCTCGTCGCGTTCGCGGGCGATGGCGACCGCCGTGGGCCCCTCCACCCTGCCCGTCTCGACGGTGAGCCGCACCTCGGCGCCGAAATGCTCGGCGAGCGCCGCGCGCGCCCGGGCGACCGTGCTCGCGGCCGCCAGCGCGCGGATCGGCACCCGGACGGTGAAGTCGAGCCCCTTCGCCGCGACCAGCTCGCTCTGCTGCATGAATTCGCGCGCGATCCCGCCCACCGCCAGCCGCCGCGCAAGCGCCGGCCAGTCGCCGTCGAAGGCGGTTGCGGCGTCGGTCCGGGCGGGCCCGGCCGCCGGCGAGGGCTCCGACCGCCCCGCC
>DAIMFM010000284.1:0-3686 GCA_036724585.1 Burkholderiaceae bacterium
GACGATCGCCGCCCGCGACGCGGGCTTCCGGGCCCTGCTGCGCCGCTGCCTGCCGGCCGTGCTGCGGGCCCGGCGCCGGGACCGCCAGGACCGGGAGGATCGCCGGCCGCTCGCGCCGCCCCCGCGCGTGATCCGCAAGCTGGCGTGGATCCACTGCCTGGTGCAGGATGCCCTGGCCGGCATGCAGGCGATGCCGACGCCCCGCCTCGCCTGACCTGCACGCCAGGCCCGCCGCGCCGGGTCCCGATCCATTACCCCCTGGGTAATCGATCGTCGGCCTCCCGGCGACGACAATGGCTCCGTAGCAAGGTCGCGCTCTGGTTCGCGACCTCCAACCCCTTCCAGTAAGGAAGTCCCATGAAAGCCTATGCCGTGGCGCACCTGCGCGATGTCGATTTCAACGAACAGATCGCCGAGTACCTGCGGAAGATCGATGCAACGCTCGAACCCTATGGCGGGCGCTTCCTCGTGCACGGCGGCCGGATCCATCCGCTCGAGGGCGAGTTCGATGCGGCGCTGGTCGTGGTGGAGTTCCCGGACCTCGACTCGGCGCGGCGCTGGTACGAATCGCCCGGTTACCAGGCGATCCTGCGGCTGCGCACCGACAACTCGCGCAGCATCGCGTTCCTGGTCGAGGGCGTGACGCCGGGCTACCGCGGCGTCGACAAGCTCGGGAAGCAGGCCTGAACGGCGTCCCTAGCGCCCCGCCTCCTGTGTCTCGCGCGTCGGGCGCGCGCGCCAGAGGTTGGTCGTGACGTCGACATCCTCGGCCCGCCGGGTCTCCTCGTCGATGTCCACCTGGACCTCGAAGCTGTTCTCGCCCTTGACGACCTCGTACTCGATGTAGTCGGCCTCGCGATCGTTCGTCGCCGTGATCTCGTAGCCCGCGTTGCGCAGCTCCTCGGCCAGGCTGGCGACGTCCCGACCTTCGAGCAGGGTCTCGAGCCGGTCCTTCTCGTCCTCCCAGGCCTGGATGCGCGGCCGGTCGCTGCTGTTCTCGCCCGGCACCGGCGCGAGCGGTGCCGCCGCGACGTAGCCGGGGTCCTCGAGCATGCGCTTGGTCGTTTCCGCACGCCAGATGTTCCTGTCGACCTCGAGGTCGCGCACCTTGCGCGACGAGGGATCGAACTGGATACGGACCTCGTGCGAGGCACCGTCCTTGACGATCTCGAACTCGAGGTAGTCGGGGTCGTCCGCATTGACGGCGGCGAGGCGATAGCCCTCCTCCTCGATCGCCCGCGCGAACTCGGACCGATCGGTCACGCGGCTCAAGGCCTGCTCCAGGCGTTCGCGCTCCGTCTCGAGATCGGCGCGATAGGCGCGCTCCTCGGCGCGGGTCATGGGGGCGGGATCGGCGCCCAGCGCGGGCGCAGCCAGCGCGGCCATGCCTGCCACGAGCGCGATGCGTACGAGGGACTGTCGCGGTGTCATGTCATCTCCTTGCCGGGCCCGCCGGCGCTCCCGTCGCGCGGACGCAAGTCGCGTTCCCGCGCCGGTCGCGACGGAGGAAAACGGACGCGAAACGACAGGCACGCCGCTTGCATCGGGCGCCGCGAGCCGACGCCCGGCTCCACGCGGTCCGCGCCGCGGGAATCCCAAGGAGCATCATGCGCGAGTACCGCTTGTCCGAAGGCAGGCCGAATCCCCTCGGTGTCACGCTCGACGCCGAAGGCGCCAACTTCGCCCTCTTCTCGGCCCATGCGCAGAAGGTCGAGGTCTGCCTCTTCGATCCCCGGGACGGCCGGGAGACCGCCCGGATCGCGCTGCCCGAGTACAGCGACGAGATCTTCCATGGCCACATCGCGGGCATCGCGGCGGGGACGCTCTACGGCTACCGCGTCCACGGTCCCTACGCACCCCGCGAAGGCATGCGCTTCAACGCCAACAAGCTGCTGCTCGATCCGTATGCGCGCGCGCACAGCGGCACGCTGCAGTGGCGTCCCGAGATCTTCGGCTACAGGCTGGGGGCGCGCACGCGCGACCTGACGTTCGATACCCGCGACAGCGCCCCGTTCGTGCCGAAGTGCGTGGTGATGCCGAACCCGCCGCTGCGCACGGACCGGCCACCCAAGCCGCGGACGCCCTGGGAGCGCACGGTCCTCTACGAGCTCTCGGTGCGCGGCTTCACCCGGCTGCATCCCGCCGTGCCGGAGGCCGAGCGGGGCACCTTCGCCGGCATCGGCCACCCGCAGGTGATCGACCACGTGAAGTCCCTGGGCGTGTCCGCCGTCGAGTGGCTGCCGATCCATGCCTGGGTCGACGACTCCTACCTGCTCGACAAGGGCCTGCGCAACTTCTGGGGGTACAACTCGATCGGCTTCTTCGCCGCCGATCCCCGCCTCTTCGTCCCGGACCGCTGGCTCGACCTGGCGGACATCGTGGACGACTACCACCGCGCCGGCATCGAAGTCATCCTCGACGTCGTCTACAACCACACCGCCGAGGGCAACGAACTGGGGCCCACGCTGAGTTTCCGCGGCATCGACAACCCGACGTACTACAAGCTCGTCCCGGGCAAGGCCCGCTACTACATCAACGACACCGGTACCGGCAACACGGTCGACCTGACGCATCCGCGCGTGCTGCAGATGGTGGCCGACAGCCTGCGCTACTGGGCCGAGGTCATCGGCGTCGACGGCTTCCGCTTCGACCTCGCGACGATCCTCTGTCGCCTCGACACCGGCTTCTCCGAGAGCTGCGGCTTCCTCCAGACCTGCCTGCAGGACCCGACGCTCGCCGAGGCGAAGCTCATCGCCGAGCCCTGGGACTGCGGCCCCGGCGGCTACCAGGTCGGCCAGTTCCTCCCGGGCTGGGCGGAATGGAACGACCGCTTCCGCGACTGCACCCGGGCGTTCTGGAAGGGCGACGAAGGCGCGGCGCGCCTGCTCGCGGCACGGATCACCGGATCGGCGGACCTCTTCGACCGGCGTGGTCGCAAGCCCTGGGCGAGCGTCAACTTCATCACCGCGCACGACGGCTTCACCCTCAACGACCTGGTCAGCTACAACGACAAGCACAACGAGGCCAACGGCGAGGACAACCGCGACGGCCATTCGCACAACCTGTCCTGGAACCACGGCCACGAGGGTCCCACCGACGACCCGGCCATCGTCGAACTGCGCGAGCGCCAGAAGCGCAACATGCTCGCCACCCTGCTCTTCGCGCAGGGCACGCCCATGATCACCGCGGGCGACGAGTTCGGCCGCACCCAGGGCGGCAACAACAACGCCTACTGCCAGGACAACGAGATCAGCTGGGTGGACTGGACCCTGCCGGGGACGCAGCCCGGCGCCGCGCTGCTCGCCTTCACGCGCCGGCTGCTCTCGATCCGCCGCTCGCTGCCGCTGCTGCATCGCGGCCGCTTCCTCGGCACCGCCTACGATGCCGAGCGCGACCTGAGGGAGCTGCGCTGGGTCTCGCCCGCCGGCGTGGAGCTGACGCCGGAGCAGTGGAACGACGACCACATGCGCTGCCTCGGCCTGGTCATCGATGGGCGCGCGCGCGAGTCGAACATCCCGCGACCCGGTGCCGACGCGACCCTGCTCTGGGTGCTCAACGCCTACCACGATGCGATCGAGTTCCGGCTGCCCGAGGCCGTCGGCGGCACGCGCTGGTGCTGCCTGGTCGACACCAACAATCCCGCGCCGTGCGAGCGCCCCGTGCTGGACTCGGGGCAGGCCTACCTG
>DAIMFM010000285.1:0-2184 GCA_036724585.1 Burkholderiaceae bacterium
GCGGCGTTGCGCTTCGTCGGCCCGCGGAAGGTATGCGAGGCCGGGTCGCTGTGGTCGTAGGCCTCGACCTCGACGATCCGCCCGCCGACACCGTCGAGCGTCAGGATCGCGCCGACCAGCCTGGGGGCCACGAGCCAGGCGTCGTCCTCGAAGCGGAACGGGAGAGTCGGCGCAGTCGTCATCGAGGCTCGACGATAGCGCACTCCTGCGAGGAGGGTGCGCTAAGATCGACCGCAGTGGATGGAGGCACTGCATGACCGACACGCGCAAGCCCGCCGGGGCGGCAACCGGCTATCGACTCACGTATTCGACGATGTTCGACCCGCCCGAGTCGCTGCACGAGCGCTTCGAGGCGGCCCTCGACGAGGTCCGCGGCGAGCTCGGCGCGAACCATCCGATGCACATCGATGGCGCCGAAGTCGCCTGCGACGCCCTCTTCGACCTGCGCTCGCCCATCGACCAGCGCATCCTCGTGGGCCGCGTTCCGCTCGGCAACGCCGAGCATGCGGCCGCGGCGGTCTACGCCGCCGGCACCGCCTACCGCGACTGGTCGCGCCGCCCCTGGCGCGAACGGGTGGACCTGCTGCGCGGCGCCGCCCGCCTGATCGAGGAGCGCGTCTGGAAGCTCTCGGCCGCCCTGTCGATCGAGGTGGGCAAGAACCGGATGGAGTCGCTCGGCGAGGTCCAGGAGACCGCCGACCTCATCAACTGGTACTGCGACCGCTTCGAGGAAGCCGACGGCTTCGATCGCATCCTGCCCAACGATCCCCTCGCCGGCTACACCAGCCGCAACCGCACCCGGCTGCGGCCCCATGGCGTCTGGGCGGTGATCGCGCCGTTCAACTTTCCCTATGCGCTCGCCGGCGGCCCGATCGGCGCGGCGCTGGTCACCGGCAACACGGTCGTGTTCAAGACCGCGTCCGACACCGCGCTGGCCGGCGCATTGCTGATGCAGGTGTTCCATGATGCCGGCCTGCCGCGCGGCGTGGTCAACCATGTCACGGGGCCCGGCGGCAGCATCGGCGATGCCCTCGCCCGCCATCCGGGGGTTTCCGGCATCACCTTCACCGGCTCGCACGAAGTGGGCATGTCGATCGCCCGCGAATACGTCGCCGGCAGGTGGCCGCGACCCTGCATCGCCGAGATGGGCGGCAAGAACGCCACCATCGTCACCGCTCGCGCCGACCTGGAACGCGCGGCCGCCGGCATCGTGCGCTCCGCCTTCGGCCTGCAGGGCCAGAAGTGCTCGGCATGCTCGCGCCTGTACGTGCACAAGGACGTGCAGGCCGAACTGCGCGAGCGGCTCGTGGCGCTCACCGAAGCGGTCAGGGTGGGTGACCCGACCCTGCGCGAGAACTGGATGGGCCCGGTGATCAACCGCGCCGCCCACGAGCGCTATCGCCGGGCCATCGCCGCGATCGGCGAATCCGGCCAGGCGCATGCCGGCGCCCGCCTGCTCGATGCCGGCGACCTCGCCAAGGGCTGGTTCGTCGCGCCCACGATCGCCAGCCTGCCGCATGCGCACCCGCTCTGGCACGAGGAGCAGTTCCTCCCGCTGCTGCTGGAGCATCCCGTCGGCAGCCTGGACGAGGCCCTCGAGCTCGCCAACGGATCGAACCTCGCGCTCGCGGCCGGCTTCTACGGCGGCGAGGACGAGGCCGGGGTCTTCCTCGATCGCATCGAAGCCGGCGTCACCTATGTGAACCGCCCCCAGGGCGCCACCACCGGCGCCTGGCCCGGCTACCAGCCCTTCGGGGGCTGGAAGGGCAGCGGCAGCACCGGCAAGGCGATCGGCTCGTGGTGGTACCTGCCGCTGTACATGCGCGAGCAGTCGCAGACCGTGGTGGACTGAATGCGGGGGACCGCCCCGGGCGAGCCATCGCCCGGGCGGCGCCCGGGCCTGCCTAGAGAGGCTTCCTGATGATGTTGGCCAGCTCGCCGATGATGCCGCGGCGGAACGCCAGCACGCAGACGACGAAGATGACGCCCTGCACCACCGTCACCCAGGCGCCGAGCTGCGCCAGGTAGTTCTGCATGGTGATGATGATGGCGGCGCCGAGCACCGGGCCGAACAGGGTGCCCAGGCCGCCGACGAGGGTCATGAGCACGACCTCGCCGGACATCGTCCAGTACACATCGGTCAGGGAGGCGAGCTGGAACACCAGCGCCTTGGTCGCGCCGGCC
>DAIMFM010000285.1:2194-3290 GCA_036724585.1 Burkholderiaceae bacterium
CCGACAGGGTGCCCGAGAGAACGAAGGCGAGGTGCTTGTAGCGATCGGTGTCGTAGCCCAGCGACGTAGCGCGGTCCTCGTTCTCGCGGATCGCCTTGAGGATCTGGCCGAACGGCGAGGTCACGACCCGCCAGATTGCGAGGAAGGACGCCAGGAAGATCACCAGCACCAGGATGTACATGTTGGTGACCGAGTGCAGGTCGAAGAGCCCGAAGAGCATGCCGCGCGGCACCGCCTGGATGCCGTCCTCGCCCCCGGTGAAGGGCGCCTGCAGGTAGAAGAAGTAGATCATCTGGGCAAGTGCCAGCGTGATCATCGCGAAATAGATGCCCTGGCGCTTGATCGCGAGGAAGCCGGTCACCCAGGCGAGTACGCCCGAAGCGGCCGTGGCGAGCAGGATGGCGAACTCGGGATTCAGTCCCCAGACCTTCGCCGCGTGCGCCGAAACGTAGCCGGCGGTCCCGAGGAACATGGCATGGCCGAAGGACAACAGGCCGCCATAACCGATCAGGAGGTTGAATGCGCACGCGAAGAGCGCGAAGCACATCACCTTCATGAGGAAGACCGGATAGATCGCGAGCGGCGCGACGACGAAGAACGCCGCCATCGCCAGGAAGACTATCCAGAGGTGGCCGGTACCGTTGGTTCCGACCTGCGCGGGTGTTTGCGATTGAGCCATTGCCGCCCTACTTCTGGGTACCGAACAAGCCTGCAGGACGCAGCAGCAGGACGATCGCCATGATGACGAAGATCACCGTGTTCGACGCCTCCGGATAGAAGACCTTCGTCAGGCCCTCGATCAGGCCGAGCCCGAATCCGGTGACGATCGAACCCATGATCGACCCCATCCCCCCGATCACGACGACGGCGAAGACGACGATGATCAGGCTGGAGCCCATCTGGGGACTGACCTGGTAGATCGGGGCCGCCATCACCCCGGCGAAAGCCGCCAGGCCGACGCCGAAGGCGAAGGTGAGCGTGATCATCCGGGGGACGTTGATCCCGAAGGACTGCACCAGCGCCGGGTTCTCGGTGGCCGCGCGCAGGTAGGAGCCGAGCTTGCTGCGCTCGATCACGAACCAGGTACTCAGGCACA
>DAIMFM010000285.1:3415-3686 GCA_036724585.1 Burkholderiaceae bacterium
GACGAGCCATACTCGTTGCGGTTCAGGCCCTCGATGATCAGCGCGACACCAAATGTCAGCAGCAGGCCGTAGAGATGGTCGAGCTTGTAGAGTCGCGAGAGCATCGTGCGCTCGACGACGACCCCGAATGCGCCGACCACGATCGGAGCGATGAGGAGCGACCACCAGTAACCGATCCCGAGCTTGTTCAGCAGCAGGTAGGCAACGAATGCGCCCATCATGTAGAAGGCGCCGTGGGCGAAGTTGATGATGTTCAGCAGGCCGAAGATGA
>DAIMFM010000286.1:0-377 GCA_036724585.1 Burkholderiaceae bacterium
CGCCGGGCGGGCGCCACCTGCCGGGCGCCGTCCGCCGTGCGGGCGCCCGCGCTAGTCGAGCCGGACGGTGCCGCCGGGCGTGTCCACGGAGGCGACGAGCTCCACCGCATCGGTCGACTCGATCCGGATCCGCGGGTCGGCGGCCAAGGGCGCGAGGCCGCGCGCGGCGGCCCCCGGCGCGCCGATGCGCAGCCCCAGCAGGCGCAGGCCGCGATCGGCAAGCGGCGACGAGGGCATGGGGCTGTCGCCCCAGTCGATGAGGATGGGCGTCCCGGCCCCCTGGCCCGCCACCGGCAGGGAGATGCGCCACTGCAGGGTGCCCCGGCGCATGTCGATGACACGGCCCGCCGGCATGCCGAGCGCTTCGCGCGCGGCGG
>DAIMFM010000286.1:387-3640 GCA_036724585.1 Burkholderiaceae bacterium
AACCTCGGGTTCGTCGAGCCCGAAGGGAAGCGGACGGGGCGGCGCGGGCTGGCCGGGGTCGGGCGCGATGAGTTCGAGGTAGGTCTCGGGACCCAGCGAGAGCAGGCGGTTGTGGGTGCCGACGCCTTCGTGGCGCCCGCCGGCGTCCGGCTCGACGCCGAGCAGGGAGGCCAGCGCGGGTGTGCCGTCCGCCAGGGAGGCGGTGCCGAGCACCAGGTGGTCGAGCTCGAGGATCGGCATGCGGGCTCCCTTGGCGGGCAAGTACAATGCGGCCCCATCATGTTACGTGAACAGAAACAGGCGTTGGTGGCGCTCGTGCGCGACGCCGCGGCCGGCGTGCTCGGCGATCCCGGCGCCGAGCTGCCGCCGGTCGAGCTCGACCGGCCCAGGCAGCCCGAGCACGGCGACCTCGCCTCGAACATCGCCCTGCAACTGGCGCGTACGGCGCGTCGCAAGCCGCGCGAACTGGCCGAGGCCATCCGCGATGCGCTGCTGGCGGCCGACGGCGGCCGCCTGCTCGAAGCGGCCGAGGTCGCCGGCCCCGGCTTCATCAACCTGCGACTCACGCCGCAGGCCCGCCGGGCGGTGGTGGGCCGGGTGCTTGCCGATGGCGCCGCCTTCGGCCGGGTCGCCCCGGATGCCGCCGGCGCCGGGCGCAAGGTACTGGTCGAGTTCGTCTCGGCGAATCCGACCGGCCCCCTGCATGTGGGCCACGGCCGGCAGGCCGCGCTGGGCGATTCGCTCTGCGCGCTGCTCGAGGCCACCGGCTGGTCCGTGGTGCGCGAGTTCTACTACAACGACGCCGGCGCCCAGATCCGCAACCTGGCCCTGTCGGTGCAGGCGCGGGCGCGCGAGATCGGGCCCGACGACCCGCGCTTTCCCGCCGACGGCTACCGGGGCGCCTACATCGGCGACATCGCGCAGGCCTACCTCGCGCGCGAGTCCGCCGGCGCCGCCGACATGGCGCCGGTCGTCGCCGCCGGCGACCCGGAGGACCTCGAGGCGATCCGTCGCTTCGCCGTCGCCTACTTGCGCCACGAGCAGGACCTCGACCTGCGCAGCTTCGGCGTGAAGTTCGACAGCTGGTTCCTCGAGTCCTCGCTCTACGAGACCGGCAAGGTCGACCGGGTGGTGCAGGCCCTCGGCGAGGCCGGCGTCACCTACGAGCGCGACGGCGCGCTCTGGCTGCGCAGCACCGACTACGGCGACGACAAGGACCGGGTGATGCGCAAGTCCGATGGCGGCTACACCTACTTCGTGCCGGACGTCGCCTACCACGTCGAGAAGTGGCGGCGCGGCTACGAGCGCGCCATCAACATCCAGGGCTCGGACCACCATGGCACGGTCGCGCGGGTGCGGGCCGGCCTGCAGGGACTCGGCATGGGCATCGCCGCCGGCTTTCCCGAGTACGTGCTCCACAAGATGGTGACGGTGATGCGCGGCGGCCAGGAGGTGAAGATCTCCAAGCGCGCCGGCGCCTACGTGACCCTGCGCGACCTCATCGAATGGTCCGGCGGCATCTCCGCGCCCGATTCGACCGGCGCGATCGCGCCCGACGATCCGGCCCATGCCGAGGCCCTGCGTCGCGGTCGCGATGCGGTGCGCTTCTTCCTGGTCTCGCGCAAGGCCGACGCCGAGTTCGTCTTCGACGTCGACCTCGCGCTCGCGCGCAACGACGAGAACCCGGTGTACTACGTGCAGTACGCCCATGCCCGGATCTGCTCGGTGCTGGCGCAGTGGCTCGCCGCCGGGGGGGAGCTGGCCGGCGCCGCCACGCCGGAGGCCGCGCTGGCCGAGACGAGCCTCGAGCCGCTGGTGCATCCGCGCGAATTCGGCCTGATGGCCCGGATCGCGGCCTGGCCGGAGGTCCTGGCAAGCGCCGCCGAGGATCTGGCGCCACACTCGATTGCTTATTATCTCAAGGACTTAGCGGCGGATCTTCATAGTTACTATAATGCCGAGCGCGTCCTCGTCGATGACGAGGCGCTACGTCGCGCCCGGCTCGCGCTGCTCCTGGCGGTTCGCCAGGTCCTGCGCAACGGGCTCGGCCTGCTGGGGGTATCGACCCCCGAAAGGATGTAATGGCTACCAGGAAAACCCGTCGACGTCCCGCCCCGCGCTTCAGTGCCGGCGGTACCCTGCTCGGCTTCATGGCCGGCTTGATCGCCGGGCTGACCATTGCGGTCGTGGTCGCCATCTTCGTGACCCGGGCGCCGGTGCCCTTCCTGAACAAGGCCAAGCGCTCGGCCGATCGCCTCGAGGCGCCCCAGTCCGAGGCCGCGACCCCCGACCCGAACGTGCCGCTCTACAGCCGACCGCCGGACAACGGGCCCCGGTCGACCGCGCCGACCTCGCCGGTGGCGCCGGTATCGCCCGCAGCGCCCGGAACCGCCGACGCCTCCAGCAGCTACATCCTGCAGGCCGGGGCGTTCCGCAACCAGGACGATGCGGAAGGGATGCGCGCCAAGCTCGCCCTGATCGGCTACGAGGCCCGGGTGGTCGAGGCCGAGGTGGACGGCGGGCCGATGTTCCGTGTGAGAGTGGGTCCCTACGCCGATCTCGCCACCATGAACGATGTCCGTGCCCGGCTGGCCCAGAGCGGCATCGAGGCGTCGGTCGTCAGACGCCGTTGACGTTGCCGGCGGGGCCGGTCGCGGCACGGTTCGCGACCACCCGGCTGGTCAACCGACCGATGCCCTCGGCGGTTGACCGAACCGGTCCGAGAACTCCCATCGACAGGATTGCCCGATGACTTCCCTTCGCCGCCACCTGATCACCCTGCCGCCGGTCCTTGCCCTGGCCCGCCTCGCCGGCCTCGAGCTGCCGGCCGCGCATGCGCAGCCGGCGCTGCCCCCGGAGGGCGAAGGCTATCGCCGGGTGTCGCCCGCGCTGCGGACCGATGCACCTGCCGGCAAGGTCGAGGTGGTCGAGTTCTTCTGGTACGGCTGTCCCCACTGCTACCGCTTCGAGCCGGTGCTGCGGCGCTGGATCGCGCAACTGCCCGAGGACGTGGCGTTCCGTCGGGTGCATGTGCCCTTCCAGGAGCGCAAGCACCAGCAGCTCTACTACACCCTGCTTGCGATGGGGCAGGCCGAGGAGCTCGGCATGGCGGTCTTCCGGGCGCTGCACGAAGAGCGCCGGCGGCTCGACTCCGACAAGGAGATCATCGACTGGGCGGCGGCGCAGGGCCTCGATCGCCAGGCCTTCGCCGATCACTTCAAGTCCTTCGGCGTGCGTACCGCCATGACCCGGG
>DAIMFM010000287.1:0-3636 GCA_036724585.1 Burkholderiaceae bacterium
CCCACTCGGCCGGCACGTTCATGCCCATGAGGCCGAGGCGGCCCATCACCTCGAGCGCCTCGCGGGGGAAATGGGCCTCGCGGTCCCAGCGTGCCGAATTCGGGGCGAGCCGCTCGCGGGCGAACTTGCGCGCCATGTCGCGGATCATCATCTGCTGCTCGTTCAGGATCATCGAAGCCTTTCCTTTCCTATCCATCCGCCTTGCCGAGCTCGTCCAGGAGCCGGCCGGCGATGATGACTTTCTGCACTTCGCTGGCGCCTTCGTAGATCCGCAACGCGCGGATCTCGCGATACAGCCGCTCGGCGATGTGTCCCTTCGTGACGCCCAGCCCGCCGAAGATCTGCACCGCGCCGTCGATCACGCGCTGCGCCTCCTCGGTAGCGAACAGCTTGGCCATGCTGGCCTCGCGGCTGATGCGGGCGCCGGTCGCGTCCTTGACCCAGGCGGCGCGATACACCAGCAGGGCCGCGGCGTCGATGGAGAGCGCCATCTCGGCCAGCCGCGCTCGGGTCATTTGCAGGTCGGCGAGCGGCTGGCCGAAGAGCCTGCGCGTGGCCGCGTGCCGCAGCGCCTCGTCGAGCGCCCGCCGGGCGAAGCCGAGCGCCGCTGCGCCGACGGTGGAACGGAACACGTCGAGCGTGGCCATGGCGACCCGGAAGCCATCGCCCGGCGCGCCCAGCATGTTCGCCGCCGGGACCCGCGCACCGTCGAAGGCGAGCGAGCCGATCGGATGCGGCGCCACGAGGTCGATGAGATCCGAGACCCGGAAGCCTGGCGTGCCCGACTCCACGACGAAGGCCGACAGCCCCTTGGCGCCCGGCGCCTCGCCTGTGCGGGCGAATACCACGTACAGGTCGGCGATGCCCGCGTTCGAGATCCAGGTCTTGGATCCGTCCAGTCGCCAGTGGTCCCCGTCGCGCACTGCGCGTGTCGCAAGGGCGGAAACGTCGGAGCCGGCTTCGCGCTCGGACAGCGCGAACGCCGAGATGGCCCGGCCCCGCGCGACGTCCGGCAACCAGCGCGCCTTCTGTTCCGGCGTACCGAACAGCCCGATCGGCCCGCTTCCCAGTCCCTGCATCGCGAACGAGAAATCCGCCAGGCCAGCGTGGCGCGCAAGCACCTCGCGGCAGATGCACAGGCTGCGGGCGTCGAGCGGACCGTGCAGGGCGCCGTCCCGGCCGCCCACCGCGGTCGCCAGCCAGCCGGCCTCGCCCATCGCCGCCACCAGTCGCCGGACCGCCCGCGCCGCTGCGTCGCTGGACTCGTCGTGCAGGTCGGCGTCGACCAGGTGGCCCGCGGCCCACTCGTCGACGCGATCGTGGAGCGCCCGGTGCGCGGGCTCGAGGAAGGGCCAGGACAGGAAGCTGCGGTCGGTCATCAGTTGCCTTCGAACACAGGCTTCTGCTTTGCCACGAACGCGTGGTAGGCGCGCCCGTAGTCCTTCGTCTGCTTGCAGTTCGCCTGGGCCTGGGCCTCGGCCTCGAGCGCCGAGGCGACGTCCATCGACCATTCCTGGTGCAGGCAGGTCTTGGTGATGACGTGCGCGAAAGTCGGGCCGTCCGCGAGCTCCCTGGCGAGGGCCTGCGCCTCGGACAGCACCGCCTCGGGCGCCACCACCCGGTTGAAGAAGCCCCAGCGATCGGCCTCGTCGGCGGTCATCACGCGGCCGGTGTAGAGCAGTTCCGAGGCCCGGCCCTGGCCGATGATCCGGGGCAGGATCGCGCATGCGCCCATGTCGGCGCCGGCAAGCCCGACGCGCACGAACAGGAAGGCCGTCTTGGCGCGCGGGGTGCCGATCCGCATGTCGGAGGCCATCGCGACGATCGCGCCTGCTCCGGCGCAGATGCCGTCGATGGCCGAGATGATCGGCTGCGGGCAGTGACGCATCGCCTTCACCAGGTCCCCGGTCATCCGGGTGAAGTCGAGCAGGCCCTGCATGTCGTCGGCCTCCTGCATGCGCACCAGCGGGCCGATGATCTCGTGGACGTCGCCGCCCGAGCAGAAATTGCCGCCGGCCCCGGTGATCACGATCGTCTTGACGTCCGAGGCGTGACGCAGCTTGCCAAACAGGTCCCGCAGCTCCGCGTAAGATTCGAAGGTCAGCGGATTCTTGCGCTCGGGACGGTTCAGTGTGATCGTCGCCACCTTGCCGTCGCATTCCCACTTGAAGTGGGTGGCCTGGTAGCCGGCCATCTCGGTTCGTTGCATCGAGTTCTCTCCTGGTTCGTCGTGTCGTGTCTGCTCGTGTCGTGTCGCTTCGCGGGCCTCAGACCATCGTCAGGCCGCCGGACACGCTGAGCACCTGTCCGGTGATGTAGTCGGAGCCGTCGCTCGCGAGGAACAGGATCGCGTCGGCGACGTCGGAGGGCTTGCCGAAGCGGCGCAGTGGGATCGCCCGCAGGAAGGCCTCGCGGTGACGCTCGGGCACCGCCATCAGCATCGGGGTCTCAGTCGGGCCGGGGCACACACAGTTCACGTTGATCGAGTAGCGCGCCATCTCCCGCGCCAGGCCCTTGGTGAAGCTGATCAGCCCGCCCTTGGCGCCCGAGTAGACGGTCTCGCCGGCGCTGCCGACGCGGCCGGCGTCGCTCGCCACGTTGACGATCTTCCCGGAGTTGCGCTCGACCATCGGGCGCAGGAAGACCCTGGCGAGCCTGATCGGACCCATCAGGTTGATGTCCACCACCCGGTCCCAGAACTCGGGCTCGTTGTCCATGAAGGACTGGGCCTTGCCCCACCCGGCGCCGTTCACCAGCACATGGACCTCGCCTGCAGCCAACACACGCTGGGCGAAATCCGAGACCGAATCGGGCGATGCCACGTCGAGCGCCTCGAAGGAAGCGTCGAACCCTTCGGAGCGCAGCCGCTGCGCCTCGGCGGTCCCCTTCTCGGCCGACAGGTCGGCCAGCACCACCGCCGCCCCGGCCTTGGCCATTGCGGTAGCGGTCGCCAGCCCGATGCCGGAAGCCGCGCCGGTCACCACCACCCGTTTCCCGTCAAGTCTCATCTCAGCTTCCCCTTTTCTGAAGAAAGTCGGAGACGCGCGACCGCGTCTCCGGGTTGTTCAGCAGCGCGATGGTTTCGCGGATCTCGACCGCCATGCCGTGCTGCATGGAACCGGCGGCGACGGCTAGGCACTGTTTGCAGGACGCCAGGGCATCCGGCGCCATCGCCGCGACCTGCCCGGTCAGCCGGGCGGCAAAGGCGTCGAGCTCGGGCCCGGGCACCGTCCACTGAACGAGACCGATTTCGCGCGCCTCGGTCCCCGAGACGGCCTCGCCGGCCAGGATCAGCCGGCGCGCGACGCCGGTGCCGCACAAGCGAGACAGACGCTGCGTGCCGCCCGCGCCAGGAAGCAGCCCCAGCCTGGCCGCGGGCAGGCCAAGTTGCGCCTCGGCCGCGGCGACCCTGAGGTCGCACGCAAGGGCCAGTTCGAGCCCGCCGCCGAAGGCCGAGCCCCCGACCGCGGCGATGGTCACCTGCGGCAGGCCTTCGATCCGGTCGTAGAGCCGCTGCATCCGGCGGATAGTCTCGATCATCTCCGCGGGGCCGGCCTCGCTTTCGAAGCAGTCCCGCATCAGCTTCAGGTCCGCTCCGGCGGAAAAGAGACGCTGCCCCGAGCGCACCAGCACCGC
>DAIMFM010000288.1:0-3633 GCA_036724585.1 Burkholderiaceae bacterium
CGCATCAGGGACTCGAACCCCGGACCTGCGGATTATGATTCCGTCGCTCTAACCAGCTGAGCTAATCCGCCAGAGCCCGCGATTCTATTGTGCGCAAGCGGTTCTGTAAAGCACGGCGGGCCTGGCCGGGGCGCCGCCGGATCCTCAGGCGGAGTCCGTCTCGGGCAGGCGCGCGAGGCAATAGCCGAGGCCGCGCACGGTGGCGATCTTGACCCCGCCGCCCTCGAGCTTCTTGCGCAGGCGATGCACGTAGACCTCGATCGCGTTGTAGCTGATCTCGTCGCCCCATTCGCAGAGATGCTCGACGATCTGCTCCTTGCTGACGAGGCGTCCGACGCGTTGCAGCAGGATCTCGAGCAGGCCGATCTCGCGCGCCGACAGCTCGAGCGGCTGGTCGTCGATGTAGACCGCGCGCCCGATCTGGTCGTAGGTGAGCGGGCCGTAGCGGACCCGGCTGCTCGAACTGCCCATGCGGCGACGCACCAGGGCACGGACCCGGGCCTCGAGCTCGGAGAGCGCGAAGGGCTTGGCCAGGTAGTCGTCGGCACCGAGGTCGAGGCCGCGGACGCGCTGCTCGATCGAATCGGCGGCGCTCAGGATCAGCACCGGCACGGAATCGTTGCGCGAGCGCAGGCGCCGCAGCACTTCCTGGCCGGGCATCTTGGGCAGGCCGAGGTCCAGGATCAGCAGGTCGTAGGACTGGGCAACGAGCGCGACGTCGGCATCGGTACCCGAACTCACGGCATCGACGGCGTAGCCGCCGGCGCGCAACGAGCGCGACAGGCCTTCGGCGAGAACGCTGTCGTCTTCGGCAAGCAGGATCCGCATCCCCCAGGCCCCGTGTGATGGACACCCGTCGAGGATAGCCCAATCGAGGGCTCGCGCCCGTCAGTGCCCCGCCCGGCGGATGGCGTCGCGCGTCGCGCGGGCGGCCTCGGCGGCGGCGGCCGCGAAGTCCTCGCCGGCGCCGGCGTAGAGGATCGCCCGCGAGGAGTTGACGAGCATGCCGTAGCCGTCGGCGGCGCGGCCCGCCTGCACGCTTGCCTCCACATCGCCTCCCTGCGCGCCGATGCCCGGCACCAGCAGCGGCAGGCCGGGAGCGAGCTCGCGTACCCGGGCGAGCTCGGCCGGGTAGGTGGCGCCCACCACCAGCCCGAGCTGGCCACTGCGGTTCCAGCGCCCGGCGGCGAGTTCCGCGACCCGCTCGTACAGCATGCCGCCGCCGGCGAGCTCGAGGGACTGCAGGTCGTCCCCGCCGGGGTTGGACGTCCGGCACAGGAGGAACACGCCCCGGTCGGCCCACTCGAGCCAGGGCTCGATCGAGTCGTGCCCCATGTAGGGGTTGACCGTCACGGCATCGGCGCCATAGCGCTCGAAGGCCTCGCGCGCGTACCGCTCGGCCGTCGCGCCGATGTCGCCGCGCTTGGCATCGAGGATCACGGGGATGTCGGGATGGGCGCGACGCAGGTGTTCGCACACCGCCTCGAGCTGGTCCTCGGCACCCTCGGCCGCGAAGTAGGCGACCTGCGGCTTGAAGGCACAGGCATACGGCGCGGTCGGGTCGGCGATCGCGATGCAGAAGCGGGCGATGCGGTCGGGCCCCTCGGCCAGCGCCGCCGGGAATCTTCCGGGTGCGGGATCGAGCCCGACGCAGAGCATGCTGTCCTTGCGCGCCCATGCGGCCCGCATCTTGCTGGTGAATGTCAATCGGCTCTCCCAGGGTCGCGCCAATTGTAGGCCGCGGCCGGCATGCGACCAGGGATTTCGCGCACGCCGATCCGCCTGGGCTTCTGTAATATGGCCATGCGGCAGCCGCCACGAACGGCATTCGCGAAGTGCGTCCCCCACCCGGGACGACAGGTTCGACGAAAGACAAAATCTTTTGCGGAGACCCTGACATGAATGCACCGCTATCGCCCGCTGTGTCCGACGCCCTGCGCCGGGCGCTGCAGGAAGTCACCCTCGACGACAAGTACGCGCTGCCGCGCGGCCGGGCCTTCATGTCCGGCACGCAGGCGCTCGTGCGCCTGCCGATGCTGCAGCGCGAGCGCGATGCGGCGGCCGGCCTCGATACCGCGGGCTTCGTGTCCGGTTACCGGGGCTCGCCGCTGGGCGGCCTGGACCAGGCGCTCTGGAAGGCGCGCGATCACCTGGCCCGCAACCGGATCGTCTTCCAGCCGGGCCTGAACGAGGACCTCGCCGCCACCAGCATCTGGGGCACCCAGCAGCTCAACCTGTCGGGCAAGGCCCGGCATGCCGGTGTCTTCGCGATGTGGTACGGCAAGGGTCCGGGCGTGGATCGCTCGGGTGACGTGCTGCGTCATGCCAATGCCGCCGGCTCGTCGCGCTTCGGCGGCGTGCTCGCGCTCGCCGGCGACGACCACGGCGCCAAGTCCTCGACCCTGCCGCACCAGTCGGACCACATCTTCAAGGCGGTGGGGCTGCCCGTGCTCTATCCCGCCTCGGTGCAGGAATACCTCGACCTCGGCCTGCACGGCTGGGCGATGTCGCGCTATAGCGGCCTCTGGGTCGCCATGAAGACGGTCACCGAAGTGGTCGAGGCCTCGGCCTCGGTCGAGGTCGACCCGCAGCGGGTGCGCATCGTCCTGCCCGGGGACTTCGTCATGCCCCCGGGCGGGCTCAACATCCGCTGGCCCGATTCCCCGCTCGAGCAGGAGGCGCGGCTCCTCGACTACAAGTGGTATGCCGCGCTCGCCTACGTGCGCGCGAACCGGCTCAATCAGGTCGTCATCGATTCGCCGCGCGCTTGGTTCGGCATCATGACCGGTGGCAAGGCCTATCTCGATACGCGCCAGGCGCTCGACGAGCTGGGCCTCGACGAAGCCGCCTGCGCCCGCATCGGCATCCGCGTATTCAAGTGCGGCGTGGTGTGGCCGCTGGAGGCGGTGTCGGCGAGCGCCTTTGCCGACGGCCTCGGCGAGATCCTCGTGGTCGAGGAGAAGCGCCAGATCCTCGAGTACGCGATCAAGGAGGAGCTCTACAACTGGCCGGACGGACGCCGTCCGCGGGTGTACGGCAAGTTCGACGAGAAGGACGGGCGCGGCGGCGAATGGTCCATGCCCCAGGGCGGCTGGCTGCTGCCCGCCCACCACGAACTGTCGCCCGCGGTGATCGCACGCGCGATCGCCGCCCGCCTGCTCGATCCCGGCCGCTTCGGGGAGCGCTTCTCGCTCGATGCCGACACCCGCCGCCAGATCGAGGACCGCCTGCGCCTGATCGAGGCGAAGGAACGTGCGCTCGCCGCACCGCATGCGACCGCGCTGCGCACGCCCACCTACTGTTCCGGTTGTCCCCACAACACCTCGACCCATGTGCCCGAGGGTTCGCGGGCGCTCGCCGGCATCGGCTGCCACTACATGGCCACCTGGATGCCGGAGCGGCGTACCGGCACCTTCACGCAGATGGGCGGCGAGGGCGTGCCCTGGATCGGCATGGCGCCCTTCACCGACGAGCCGCACATCTTCGCGAACCTCGGCGACGGCACCTACTTCCATTCCGGCCTGCTCGCCATCCGCGCCTCGATCGCGGCCGGCGTCAACATCACCTACAAGATCCTCTACAACGACGCGGTCGCCATGACCGGCGGCCAGCCGATGGACGGGCCGCTCGACG
>DAIMFM010000289.1:0-3600 GCA_036724585.1 Burkholderiaceae bacterium
CGACAGCAGCTGCGCCTGCATCTTCTTGACGCGCGGCGAATATTCGAAATCCATGTCGGCCTCCTCGTTGTGTGGCGCTCAGTTCCTGGCGGACATCAGCCTTTCATCTGCTCGACGATCCGCCAGCCGGATTCGGCGAGCCCGCGGGCACGCCGGCCCGATTCGAATGCCTTGTCGCTGGATGCGGTGCCGTCGACCGCCCGCTTCATGATCCCCTGCAGGATGCCCGCAAGGCGGAACATGTTGTAGGCGATGTAGAAGTTCCAGTGCTTGAGGACCTCCTGCGGATCGCGCCCGACGCGCTTGCAGTACATCTCCACGTACTCCATCTCGCTCGGGATGCCCAGGGCGGCATGGTCCAGGCCGGCGATGCCGCGGAACTTGCCCGGATCGATGTGCCAGGACATGCAGTGGTAGGAGAAGTCCGCCAGCGGATGCCCGAGGGTCGAGAGTTCCCAGTCGAGTATCGCGAGGACCCGGGGCTCGGTCGGATGGAACATCAGGTTGTCGAGCCGGTAGTCCCCGTGCACGATCGCCGATTCCTCGGTGTCGGGAATGTTCTCCGGCATCCAGGCGATGAGATTGTCCATCGCCTCGATCTTCTCGGTCTCGGAGATCTTGTACTGCTTCGACCAGCGGCTGATCTGCCGCGCGAAGTAGTTGCCCGGCCTGCCGAAGTCCTCCAGCCCGACGGTGGCGGGATCGACGCTGTGCAGCAGCGCGATGACCCGGTTCATCTCCTCGTAGATGGCGCGGCGCCCGGCGGGGTCCATGTCGGGCAGCGACTGGTCCCACATCACCCGGCCCTCCACGCATTCCATGATGTAGAAGGCGCGGCCGATGACCGATTCGTCCTCGCACAGCGCATAGACCTCGGCAACCGGTACATCGGTCTTGCCGAGCGCCTGCAGCACGCGGAACTCGCGCTCCACCGCGTGCGCGGAGGGCAGGAGCTTCGCCACCGGGCCCGGCTTCGAGCGCATCACGAAGTTGCGCTTGCTGCCGTAGAGCTTGTAGGTCGGATTGGACTGCCCGCCCTTGAACAGCTCGACGCGCAGCTTGCCGTCGAAATCGGGCAGCTTGCCCTTGAGATACTCCGCCAGTGCACCGACATCGAACCGATGCCGCTCGGGCACGTCCATCGTGCCGGAGAAGGTTTCGTTCGGGTCGGTCGATTCGGTCTGGCCAGGTTGTTCAGCCACGTCGCCTCCGTTCATTGGTCTGCTGGTGATGTTCCGATCGCGCGGGCGTGGTGCCATCGTGCGGTTTCATGCATTGTCCTCGTGCAGCAGGGACAGGCCGAGCTGGGCACGGCGCTGCAGCCACAGCGACGGGCGGCAGCGCGGATCGCCGGTGACATGGGCCATGCCGCGCAGGATCTCCACGACCGTCGCCGGCCCGAGTCGATCGCCCATCGTCAGCGGCCCCACGGGGTAGCCCAGCCCGATCCGCACGGCCTCGTCGATATCGGCGGCCGAGGCGATGCGCTGCTGCGCGATGTCGGCCGCGACCGAGACGATCATGGCCACGACCCGCTGGGCGATGAAGCCGGCGGAGTCGCGCAGCACCGAGACCCGGGCGCCGTCGCGCGCAAAGAGCGCCGCGGCCGCCGCCAGGCTGGTCGGCGACGTGGCGGGCGTACCCATGAGGACGCGGCGCTTGCAGGCGCGATGGCCGTACGGGAAGAGCGTGTCGATGGCGACCACGCGGCTCGCGTCGTACCCCGCGGCGGCCGAGGTGGCATCGATGCCCAGGGGGGCGAGGAGGACCAGGGCGTCGTCGGGCGGCGTGGCTCCGGCCGCCGTCGTGCCGCCGAGGGCCTCGACCAGCTCGCCGAGCGCGACGGCGGCCGGCCCCGGCCCGACCCACACGCGCGGCATGCTGGCGGGTTCCGGCCGGGGCGCCTCCTCGGGCGTTTGCTGCACGCCGTCCTCGTGGCGATAGAAGCCGACGCCGGTCTTGCGGCCGAAGCGGCCGGCGGCGTACTGCTGCGCGGTGAGGACCGACGGCCGGAACCGGGGTTCGTCGTAGAACTGGCGATAGATGGATTCCATCACCGGATGCGAGACGTCGAGCCCGGTGAGGTCGAGCAGCTCGAAGGGGCCGAGCCTGAAGCCCTTGCCGTCGAACGCGACCTGCTCGCGCAGGATGCGGTCGACGGTGACCGTATCGGCCACGCCCTCGGCGACCGCGCGAATCGATTCGGGCCCGTAGGCACGGCCCGCATGGTTGACGATGAACCCGGGATAGTCGCGGGCGACCACTGGCCGGTGACCCGCGATGCGGGCGAGCTCGACGAGCCGCTGGATGGGCGCCTCTTCGGTGGCGGCCCCGCGCACCACCTCGACGACCTTCATCAACGGTACGGGATTGAAGAAATGGTAGCCGGCGATGCGCCCCGGGTGCCGGCAGGCGCTGGCGATCGCCGTGACCGACAGCGACGAGGTATTGGTGGCGAGTACGGCATCGGCGGAGCAGACCGCCTCGAGCTGGCCGAACAGCGCCTGCTTGGCGTCGAGCCGCTCGACGATCGCCTCGATGACGAGGTCGCAGTCGGCGAGGCCCTCGAGGGAATCGCTGCGACCCACCCTGGCAAGGCTTGCCCGTGCCTGGTCGGCCGGCATCTTGCCGCGCTCGGCGAGTCGCCCGAAGGTGCCTTCGAGATGGGCCAGGGCGGCATCGACGGCCTCGCCCCGGGTGTCGTGCATGACGACATCGAAGCCGCTCTGCGCGAACAGCTGGGTGATTCCCCGGCCCATCGCACCGGCGCCGACGACGCCGATGCGTCGAAAGGGTCTGTCCATGGCGTCCTGCCCTCGAAGAGGTTCGTATCGCGCCCGCATCGACGGCCGAAGCATCGGCCGCGCCCGGCGCATCGACCGCGCGGGGTCTCCACGACGACCGCGCCTGTCTCCACCGTCGATTGTATCGGAGGACGGGGGCACGCCCGTGCGTCCCGCCCCGGTCCGGCGAGGGTCAGGTCGCGAGCCGGGCCAGGGGAGCCAGGGGCGGCATCGGCCCCGTCCCGGTCACGGCGATGGCGGCGGCGAAGCCGGCGATCCCCGGCTCGAGGTCCGTGACGCGGAGCTCGGTGTCGCGGACGCGGGCGGGCCATTCCGCGCCCGGCAATGCGAAGCCGACCGAGAACTCGTCCGGCGCGATTCGCAGGCCCTCGCCCATGGCCTTCAGGCAGGCCTCCTTGCGGACCCACAGGCGCAGGAAATGTTCGCGGCGGTCGGCCTCCTCACGGAAGCCGGCGAAGGCGGCCCGTTCGGCGACCGACAGGCAGATGGCGGTGAGTGACTCGACGTCGGCGATGCCGCGGATGTCCTCGATGTCGACGCCGAGTTCCCGTCCGGCCGGCCCGATCGCGAGCAGGGCGTGCCGGCCGGCGTGGCTCAGGTTGAAGGCGAGCGGATCGCCCCGGAGCCGCGGCTTGCCATTGGCGTCCTCCTCGAGCACGAGCCGGGCGGGATCGTCGCCGGTGCGGTCCGCGAGCAGCCGGCGCAGGCTCGCGCGCCCGGCGACGTAGCGCTGGCGCAGCCGCGCGCCGGCAAAGCGCATCGCCCGCTCGCGTTCGGCCGGGGCGAGCCAGCCCGG
>DAIMFM010000290.1:0-1697 GCA_036724585.1 Burkholderiaceae bacterium
CCAACGACGTGCTGCGCGAGATGCACGGCTTCATCCACATGTTCGAGGACACGCCGGAGTTCATCGCCCGCTATGTGGTGCGCGAGGCGAAGAACTATCTCGAATCGCTGCCGCCGCCTTTCTTCCGCGCGCTGACCCACTATGCGGCGGACAGCTCGTATTCCTGGCACTGCCCGGGGCACTCGGGCGGGGTCGCCTTCCTGAAGAGCCCGGTGGGGCAGATGTTCCACCAGTTCTTCGGCGAGAACATGCTGCGCGCCGACGTCTGCAATGCCGTGGACGAACTCGGCCAGCTGCTCGACCACACCGGCCCGGTGGCCGCCTCGGAACGCAACGCCGCGCGCATCTTCAACTCCGACCACCTGTTCTTCGTCACCAACGGCACGTCGACGTCGAACAAGATCGTCTGGCACTCCAGCGTGGGCGGCGGCGACGTCGTGCTGGTGGACCGCAACTGCCACAAGTCGGTGCTGCATTCGATCATCATGACCGGGACGATCCCGATCTTCCTGCAGCCCACCCGGAACAACCTCGGCATCATCGGCCCGATCCCGCTCTCGGAGTTCAGCCCCGAGAGCATCGCGGCGAAGATCGAGGCCAATCCCCTCATCGAGGACAAGAGCAAGCGGCCGCAGGTGATGACGATCACCCAGTCCACCTACGACGGCATCATCTACAACGTCGAGACGATCAAGGACCAGGTCGAGGACTACGTCGAGGCGATGCATTTCGACGAGGCCTGGCTGCCGCATGCCTGCTTCCACGAGTTCTACCACGAGTTCCATGCGATCGGCCCCAACCGGCCGCGCTCGCGCGATGCCCTCGTCTTCTCGACGCAATCGACCCACAAGCTGCTCGCCGGGCTGTCGCAGGCGTCGCAGATCCTCGTGCAGAACTCGGAATCGCGCACGCTCGACCAGCACCGCTTCAACGAAGCCTTCCTGATGCACACCTCGACCAGCCCGCAGTACGCGATCATCGCCTCCTGCGACGTGGCCGCCGCCATGATGGAGCCCCCTGGCGGCACCGCCCTGGTCGAGGAGTCGATCTTCGAGGCGCTCGAGTTCCGCCGTGCCATGCGCAAGGTCGAGCAGGAGTTCGATGAATCCTGGTGGTTCAAGGTCTGGGGACCGGAGCGCCTCACCGACAACGGGATCGGCCATCGCGAGGACTGGTTCCTCGAGTCCGACGGCGCCTGGCATGGTTTCGGCAAGCTGGCCGACGGCTTCAACATGCTCGACCCGATCAAGTCGACCATCGTCACGCCGGGGCTCGACATCGACGGCAAGTTCGATGCGCAGGGCATCCCGGCGGCCATCGTCACGAAGTACCTCGCCGAGCACGGTGTCGTGGTCGAGAAGACCGGGCTCTACTCCTTCTTCGTGATGTTCACCATCGGCATCACGAAGGGACGCTGGAACACCCTGGTCACCGAGCTGCAGCAGTTCAAGATGGACTACGACGCGAACCAGCCGCTGTGGCGGGTGATGCCCGAGTTCGTCGAGGCGTATCCGCAGTACGAGCGAGTGGGGCTCAACGACCTCGCCCAGCAGATCCACGACGCCTATCGCCGGCACAACGTCGCGCGCGTCACCACCGAGATGTACCTCTCGAACATGGAGCCTGCGATGATCCCGTCGGACGCCTTCGAGTGCCTCGCGCACCGGCGTGTCGACCGCGTGCCGATCGACGAGCTC
>DAIMFM010000290.1:1707-3596 GCA_036724585.1 Burkholderiaceae bacterium
TGCTGGTGACGCCGTACCCGCCGGGCATTCCCTTGCTGATCCCGGGCGAGCGCTTCAATCGCTCGATCGTCGAGTACCTCCAGTTCGCGCGGTCCTTCAACGAGCGCTTCCCCGGCTTCGATACCGATGTCCATGGACTCGTCGTCGAGGAGCAGAACGGGCGCAAGGTCTACTACGTCGACTGCGTGCGCCAGTGAGCCGTCCGCCCCTGCGAACCTGACCGTCAACCCCACCCGGAGGCCCCGCCATGAGCCAGCCCGATCCTCGCCTGCATCCGCAATCGGCCGCCCTGCTCGCCGCGATGGGCAGCCGGCCGGGCACGCCCACGGTGGAGATGGCCCGCGCCGGCCATGAGCTCCTCACCGCCAACCTGGTGACGGCGGGGCCGGCGATGGCGCGGGTCGAGGACATCAGCGTGGACGGCATCGGCGCCAATCCGCCCGTCGCCGTGCGGCGCTTCGTCCCCGACGGGGCGCCGCGCCGGGCGATCGTCTACATCCACGGCGGCGGCTGGGTGACGGGCACGCTCGACACCTACGATGCCCTGTGCCGGGAGCTCGCGCAGCGCGCCGACGCCCAGGTCTTCTCGGTCGGGTACCGGCTGGCGCCCGAGGCGCCCTGTCCGGCGGCCTTCGACGACTGCGAGGCCGCGGTGGCCGGCATGCTCGCCGGGGCTCACGATTTCGGGATCGATCCGCAGCGGGTGGTGCTCGCCGGCGACAGCGCGGGCGGCCACCTGGTGCTGGGCGTGGCCCCGCGTAGGCCGGCCGCGGGCGCGGGGCCGGGCGCGGGCCAGGTGCGAGTCAATACGGTCACCGCTGTCGGCCACGACACCGCGTCGATGCGGGAGTTCGAGACCGGCTTCTACCTGAGCCGCGAGCTGATGCTGTGGTTCTGGCGTCACTTCATCGGCGCCGATCCGCGCGAGCGCGGCGACGACCACGAACTCGCGCCCCTGCGCGCGCCCGACCTCGGTGCATTGCCGCCCACCTTCGTCGTGACCGCCGGCTGCGACGTCCTGCGCGACGAGGGCGAGGCCCTGGTCGAGCGCATCCGGGAGCAGGGGGGCCGCAGCGAGCTGCTGCGCATGCCGGGCATGCTGCACGGCTTCATCCGCTTCGGCTCGCGGGTCGATGCCGCCGACGAGGCGATCACCGCGATCGCCTCGCGCGTGCGGGACTTTACCGGCTGACCGCCGCCTTGCGCCGGGCAGCCGGCGCGACCGGCAGGTAGACCAGGCGCGTGCCGGCGAGGACATCGTAGAGCGCCCGCCGGTCGCGGTCGAAGAAGCACCAGGCGTAGGGCACCAGCAGCAACAGGTACAGCGCCGGATGGATCTCGTGGCCCAGGCCGAGCGCGACCAGGATCGCGCCGAGCCCCGCGGCGAACCGCGCCAGCGCCCGTGCCGGCGAAAGGGTCCGGCCCTGCCGGTCGAGAAGCTGCAGGCCCAGCGTCTTCATCGGCACGGTGCGCCGGCCGCGCGCCCAGAAACCCGCGAAGTACAGCGCCAGGACCAGGGCGGTGAAGAGCTGGAAGGCGAGCCGCATCGGCCCGGGCTCGCCCTGGAAGCGGGTCAGCGCGGAGAAGAGGTAGTCGGCGAACCACAGCACGCCGAACAGCAGCACGCACTCGTAGGTCGCGCCCATGAGCCGCCGCCAGGGGTCGGCCGCGATCGCCGCCGGCGCGCTGGCCGCTGCATCGCTCATCGTGTCGCCGATCCGGATGCGTCGGATCCCGGCGGAGGTGACACCGGCGCGGCAAGGGGCCGGGCGGCTTCCTTGGCCAGGCCGGTGCGCGAACCGGAGAAACGCGCGGCGGTATTGCTTGTGCGGCCGTGCTCGCGCAGCACCGAGCGCTGCTCGGGCGTCATGGAGCGGTAGCGCTGCCAT
>DAIMFM010000291.1:0-2620 GCA_036724585.1 Burkholderiaceae bacterium
GCGATCTCGTCCGGATCGAGCGCCGCACCGCTCTCGAGATAGAGCCGGGCGCCGTCCCCCAGGAGCGGCGGCAGGTGGGGCACGACCCGGGCGAACCAACCCTGGCCGAAGGGCGGATCGAGGAAAACCAGGTCGAAGCGCCGGCCTGCGGCCGCAAGCGCCGGGAGCGCCTGCAGGATGTCCTCGCGGCGCAGCTCCACCGCCGCGGCCGCCGCGCTGGCCGCGGCATCGGTGGCGCCGCGCAGCCGCTCGAGCTGCCGGGCGATGATGGCCGTCGCGGTGCGGTCGGATTCGACCATCACGACCTGCGCCGCGCCGCGGGAGGCGGCCTCCAGGCCGAGCGCGCCGCTACCCGCGAAGGCATCGAGCACCCGCCATCCCGTGAGGTCCTGGCCGAGCCAGTTGAAAAGCGTCTCGCGTACCCGGTCCGGCGTCGGTCGCAGGCCGGGGCGATCCGGCACGTCCACCGGCGTGCGTCGCCAGGCGCCGCCGACGATGCGGATCCTGCTCACTCGTCCGTTCCGCCGGGCCCCGCACCGACGACCACCGTGCTCAGGCGATCGGGATCGATCCGCCGGCGAAACGCATCGCGGACCTGCTCGAGCGTCACCGCCTCGACCCGCTCGGTCCACACGTCGAGCCAGTCGAGCGGCAGGCCTTCGTCGCCGATGAGCGCCAGCTGGCCGAGGATCTTGGCGTTGGAATCGATGCGCAAGGCGAAGCCGCCCACCAGGTTGGCCTTTGCCGCCGCCAGTTCCTCGGCGCTCGGCCCTTCGGCGACGAAGCGCCGGAGGGTCGAGCGCACCACGTCGAGCGCCTTGTCGGTCTGGTCCTTGCTGGTCTGCAGGCCCACCATGAAGGGGCCCGGCTGGCGCATCGGCATGAAGTACGAGTACACGCTGTAGGCGAGCCCGCGCTTCTCCCGCACCTCGTCGTAGAGCCGCGAGACGAAACCGCCTCCACCGAGCACGTAGTTGCCGACGTACAGCGGGAAGTAGTCCGGATCGGCGCGCGTCAGCATCGGCATGCCGAGAAGGATGTGGCTCTGCGAGGCGGGATGGGCGATACGCACTTCGGCGCCCGGGCTGCCCTCGCCCACCGGCGGCATCGCCCCTGCCGGCTCCCCCGACGGCAGTGTTCCGACCAGGCGCTCCGCGATCCGCTCGGCATCGGCGCGATCGATCGCCCCGATCATCGCGACCACGGCGCCGCGCGCCACGTAGTGCCTGCGATGGAAGGCCCGCAGTTCCTCGACATCGATCGCCGCGATGGCGGCGGGATCGGGATTGCGACCATACGGATGGTCCGGGTACATCATCTCGTCCAGGCGGCGCCGGGCGATGGTGCCCGGCTGCGTCAACGACTGGGCGAGCGCCTGTTCGAGCCGGGCCTTCTCGCGATCGAGGATCGCGGGATCGAAGCGCGGCGAGGCGATCACCATCGCCGTCAGCTCGATCGCCCGGTCGCGGATCGAGGGCTCGGACAGGGTCCGGATCGCTACCGACGCCCGGTCGGTGCCGGCGCCGCCGCCGAGCTCGGCGCCGATCCTGGCGAAGCCCTCGGCCAGCGTCGTCTCGTCGAGCTCCCCCGCCCCCATGTCGAGCAAGCGGCCCACCATCGAGGCGACACCCGTCTGCCCGGGCGGGTCGCGGCGGGCGCCGGCGTCGAACAGGACGCTCACATCGAGCATCGGGATGGTATCGGCGCGCACGAAATAGACCGGCACGTCGTTGGAGGTGCGCCAGTGTTCGATCGGGAGGGTCGCGCCGGCGAGCGGCGCAACGAGGGCGAGCGCAAGGCCGACGAGCCAGCGCTGCGGCCGGATCGCAGGAAGGAGCATGCGCAAGGCCGGCATCAGTGACGCATCCCGGGCACCGGCGCGCGCGGCTGCCGGGCCTGGTCGAGGGGTTGCGGATCGAGCCGCGCCGCGGTGAGGCGCTCGTCGCCGAAGTAGCGGGCCGCCACCTGGCGGACCTCGTCCGAGCTCACGGCGCCGACGCGTTCGATGAGCCTGTCGGCATCCGACCACGACAGGCCCGCGGCCTCGAGACTGACGATCTCCATCGCCTGCGAGAAGATCGAATCGCGCTGGTAGATCCGGCCGGCGACGTACTGGGTGCGGATGCGCTCGAGTTCCGACTGCTCGACGCCTTCCCGGGCGATCCGGGCGACCTGTTCGCGCAATGCGGCCTCCAGGTCGGCGACCTCGACACCGGCGGCGGGCGTCCCCGACAACATGAACAGGCCCGGTCCCCTGCCCAGGAAGCTCCAGCTCGCGCCGACCGCGCTGGCAACGCGCGAACCGCGCACGAGTTCGCGCGTCAGGCGGCCGTTCTCGTCCGCATCGAGCACCGCGGCGAGCATGGCGAGCGCGAAGGGATCCACCGGCCCGTCGACGGACTCGAGGCGCGGCGCCTTGAATCCCAGCGCGAGATAGGGCGTCTCGGCGGGCGCCGCCACGACGAGCCGGCGCACCCCGCGCTGCTCCGGTTCGGGCTGGGGCCGGCGCTCGGGCAAGGGACGATCGGCGACGCGGCCGTAGGTGCGCTCGGCGATCTCGAACACCGCCTGCGCATCGACGTCCCCGGCGACGACGACGAGCGCGTTGCCCGGCGCGTAC
>DAIMFM010000291.1:2630-3578 GCA_036724585.1 Burkholderiaceae bacterium
AGTAGAAATCGCGCGCATCGTCCAGCTCGAGCGACTCGAGGTCGCCCATCCAGCCGATCACCGGCGTACGCACCGGGGAAGCCAGGAAGGCCTGCGCGGTCAGGGTTTCATGGAGCAGGCTGTGCGCCTGGTCCTCGACGCGCAGGCGTCGCTCCTCCATCACGACGCGGGCTTCGCTCGCGAACTCTTCCTCGGCGAACGACAGGTTCACCATGCGGTCGGCCTCGAGTTCCATCACCGTCGCGAGGTCGCGTGCCGGGATCCGCTGGAAATAGGCGGTGTGGTCGCGGGTGGTGAAGGCGTTCTCGCGCCCGCCCATGCGGGCGACGATACGGGAGAACTCGCCCGCCGGATGGCTGGGCGTGCCCTTGAACATCAGGTGCTCCAGCAGGTGCGCGATACCGGTCTTGCCACTGGTTTCGTCCATGGAGCCCACGCGGTACATCACGATGTGCACGGCGACCGGCGAGCGATGGTCCTCCCGCACGACGACCCGCAGTCCGTTGGCGAGCGTTCGCTCGAAGGTTGCCGCCATGGCGCTGCCCGGCACGTCCGTGATCGAGCCGCCGGAAGTCGTCGCCGTGGCGCCGCCGTCGACCGACTGCGCCAACGCCGCGCCGGCTGCAGCCACGTGCAGGATCGCGAGCGCGAGGATGAACTCCAGCGTTCGCCGCAGTCGCCTGGCGAACAGGGGTGGCGAGGGCATCGGAATCGGCAACCCGGTCGGAAGTAGAATCCCAGTGTAACTCGCCCCTTCTCCCCTGGCTCCCAGTCCCACATGTTCGGATTCCTGCGTAGAAAGAAGAAGCCCGTCGACGACGCGGCGCCCGTCGCGCCTGCCGGCGACCAGGGGCTCGACCCCGCCGCGGCCGATGCAGCCCCGGGGCCGGCCGCTCCCGCCGCGTCGTCGTCCATCGGGCAGGCGCCGCCGGCCCCGGCGGTCGCCAC
>DAIMFM010000292.1:0-3501 GCA_036724585.1 Burkholderiaceae bacterium
GCCGACAAGCTCATCCTGGTCACCCTCTCCGGCCGGGGCGACAAGGACATGCCCACCGTCGCGCAGCGCGGCGGCATCGAGTTCTGAGGCCGTGTCGATGAATCCGCGCATCGTCGCGACCTTCGACCGGCTGCGTGCCGCCGGTCGCAAGGCGCTGGTTCCCTACATCACCGTCGGCTTCCCGACCCGCGCCGTGACCCTCGACGTCCTGCACGAGAGCGTCGAGGCAGGCGCCGACATCATCGAACTGGGCGTTCCCTTCTCGGACCCGATGGCCGACGGTCCCACGATCCAGCGCGCGAGCGAACGCGCGCTCGCGCAAGGCGTGGGGCTGGCCGACGTGCTCGCCGTGGTCCGCGCCTTCCGCGAGACCGATGACGGCACGCCGATCGTCCTGATGGGCTACGCCAACCCGATCGAGCGCATGGGCCAGGAGCGCTTCGCCACCGAGGCGGCCGCCGCCGGCGTCGACGGACTGATCGCGGTCGACTATCCGCCCGAGGAATCCGTGGAGTTCGCCGCGGCCTTGCGCGAACGCCAGGTCGACCCGATCTACCTGCTCGCGCCCACCTCGACCGACGAGCGCATCGCCGCGGTCGCGAAGCTCGCCAGCGGCTATGTCTACTATGTGTCGCTCACCGGCGTCACCGGCGCCGGCCACATGGACCTGGATGATGTCCGGCGTGGCGTCGAGCGGCTGCGCCGCGCCATGCGGCTGCCGATCGGCGTGGGCTTCGGCATCCGCGATGGCGAGACCGCCCGCTCGATCGCCGGTTTCGCCGATGCGGTGATCATCGGGACGCGCATGATCGAAGTACTCGACGACGGGCCGGCGCAGGACGCACCGCAACGCGCGGCCCGCTTCATTGCATCAGTTCGCGATGCGCTCGACCGATCCGGGAAAGGAGGAGAGGGCGCCTGAGAGCGCTCCGCATGACATGAGAACGAGGGGGAAGGCACGATGAGCTGGCTCGACAAGCTGCTGCCGCCGCGGATCAAGAAGCCCAGCGGCAACGGCAAGCGAGTGCCCGAGGGCGTCTGGGTCAAGTGCCCGTCGTGCGAGACGGTGCTGTATTCCGCCGACCTCGAGACCAACCTCAGCGTGTGTCCCAAGTGCGCACATCACCTGCGCATCGGCGCCCGGGCGCGCCTCGACTCGCTGCTCGATGCGGACGGTCGCAACGAGATCGGCTCGGAAGTCCTGCCGGTGGACACCCTGAAGTTCCGGGACAGCCGCAAGTATCCCGATCGCCTCCAGGAGGCGACGACGCAGACCGGCGAGACGGAGGCCCTGGTGGTCATGAGCGGATCGATCCGCTCGCTGCCGGTGGTCGCCGCCTGCTTCGAGTTCGAGTTCATGGGCGGTTCGATGGGCTCGGTCGTCGGCGAGCGCTTCGTGCGCGGCGTGCAGGCGGCGCTGGAGCAGCGCGTGCCCTTCATCTCGGTGGCGGCCTCGGGCGGGGCGCGCATGCAGGAAGGCCTGCTGTCGCTGATGCAGATGGCCAAGACGACCGCCATGCTGTCGCGCCTGGCCGAGGCGCGCCTGCCCTACATCTCGGTGCTGACCGATCCCACGATGGGCGGCGTGTCGGCGAGCTTCTGCTTCCTGGGCGACGTCGTCATCGCCGAACCCCAGGCGCTGATCGGCTTCGCCGGCCCGCGGGTGATCGAGCAGACGGTGCGCGAGAAGCTCCCCGAGGGTTTCCAGCGTGCCGAGTTCCTGCTCGAGAAGGGGGCGATCGACATGATCGTCGACCGCCGCAACATGCGCGACGAGATCGCCGCGCTCCTGGCGCTCCTGCAGAAGCAGCCCGCCGAGTCGCTCTCCTGAGAAGGCGACGATGAGCGATTCCAGGGCCGCCGTACCGGGATACGGGGGGGCCGAACTCGCGGCCTGGCTCGATCGGCTCGAGCGCCTGCATCCCAAGGCGATCGAGCTCGGGCTCGAGCGCGTGGGCGCGGTTGCCGAGCGGATGGGCCTGCGCTTCGACTGCACGGTCTTCGTCGTCGCGGGCACCAACGGCAAGGGTTCGACCTGCGCGATGCTCGAGTCGATCCTGCTGGCCGCGGGTTTCCGTGTCGGGCTCTACAGCTCGCCGCATCTCGTGCACTTCAACGAGCGCGCCCGCATCGACGGCGTCGCGGTCGAGGACGCGCCCATCGTCGCCGCGCTCGAGGAGGTCGAGGCGGCCCGCGGCGACATCTCGCTCACCTACTTCGAGTTCACCACGCTCGCCCTGGCGCGCATTCTCTCGCGGGCCGGCCTCGACGCAGTCGTGCTCGAGGTCGGGCTGGGCGGGCGCCTCGACGCGGTGAACCTCTTCGACGCCGATTGCGCCATCGTCACCTCGATCGACGTCGACCATGTGCAATGGCTCGGCGACTCGCGCGAGGCGATCGGCCTCGAGAAGGCGCACGTCTTCCGGCCCGGCCGCCCGGCGATCTGCAGCGATCCGCAGCCGCCGGCGTCGCTGCTCGCCCACGCCGAGGCGATCGGGGCCGACCTCTGGCTCTTCGGGCGCGACTTCAACTACGCGGGCGACCGGCAGCAATGGTCCTACGCCGGGCGCACGCACCGGCGCAACAGCCTGGCCTATCCGGCGCTGCGCGGCGCGAACCAGTTGCTCAATGCCGCCGGCGCGCTCGCCGCGCTCGATGCGCTGCGCACGGTGCTGCCGGTGCCGCAGCACGCGGTGCGCCAGGGCCTGGCGCAGGTCGAACTCGCCGGGCGCTTCCAGGTCATGCCCGGCCGGCCGGCGGTCGTGCTGGACGTGGCCCACAATCCGCATGCGGCGGCACACCTTGCGACCAATCTCGAGCAGATGGGATTCTTCCCGACGACCTGGGCCGTGTTCGGCGCCATGGGCGACAAGGACCTCGACGGCATCATCGCCGCGATGGATCCCGTGGTGAACCACTGGATCACGGTGTCGCTGCCCGGCGATCGCGCCGCGAGCGGCGAGGAACTCGCCGCCCGACTGCGCGCGAACGGCATCGGCGTCGAAGGCGATCGCCATAGCGTCACCGTCGTCGCGACACCGCTCGACGGCTTGCTGACCGCGCTGGGAGCAGTGCGTGATGCTGATAGAATCGTGGTCTTCGGATCGTTCCTGACCGTTGCCGACGTGCTCGGCAGGTGGCGCCGGTGATGGCAGCCGCAGCGCCCGGTGCGGACGATCCTCCTGGTGACAGACGTACCGATGGCCAAGAGCGCAGCCCGTAGTCCCGCCGACAAGGAACCGGCGCCCCCGCAGACCAGGCGGGCGCGACGCCGCCTGATCGGGGCCGCAGCGCTGGCGATCGCCGCCGCGATCGTCCTGACCCTCGTCCTGGACTCCGAGCCGCGCGGCACGATCCGCGAGGTCGAGGTGACGATCCCCTCGCGTACCCCCGAATCCGCAGGCGCCGGCCGCACACCCGAGCCGACGCGGCCGGGCGTCGCCGCCCGGGCCGACGCCCCGGGCGCGGTCGAGGGCAGGGTCGGTACGCCGATGGTGCCGC
>DAIMFM010000293.1:0-1305 GCA_036724585.1 Burkholderiaceae bacterium
CGGACGCGATCGCCGACAAGATCAAGCGGGCCAAGACCGACATGGAGCCGGCGCCCGGCTCTATCTCGAGAGCGGTGCGGCGCTCGATCCGGACGAGATCGCGGCCGCGTTGCCGCCGGGTGCCGGTTCGCTGCATTCCCTGCGATTGGGTCGGGCAGGGCAGGTCCATTATCATCTCCTTGAATACCGACAGACCCCTCGACCGGATCCGCGCTCATGACCAAGGCTCTCTATCCCGGCACCTTCGACCCGCTGACACGCGGCCACGAGGACATCGTGCGCCGCGCCAGCCGCCTGTTCGACTCGGTGGTCGTGGGGATCGCCGACAGCCGCAGCAAATCGCCGATATTCGATGTCGACGAACGCATCGCGCTGGCCCGCGAAGCGCTCGCCGATTGCCCTGCCGTCGAGGTCACCCACATCTCGGGCCTGATGATCGAGTTCATGAAGCAGGTCGGCGCCGATGTCGTGGTCCGCGGCGTGCGCTCGGTTTCCGACTTCGACTACGAGCTGCAGCTCGCCGGGATGAACCGCGAGATGATGCCGGAGGCCGACACGATCTTCCTCACCCCAGCCATAGAGCACCAGTTCGTCTCCGGCACCCTGGTCCGCGAGATCGCCATGATGGGCGGCCCGTACGACCGCTTCGTCTCGCCCACGGTGGCGCGCTGGCTCGGGCGCAAGCTCGCCGAGCTGGGCAAGTGAGCCATGGCCCTCTTCATCACCGACGAATGCATCAACTGCGACGTCTGTGAGCCCGCCTGCCCGAACCAGGCGATCACCATGGGCCCGGAGATCTACGAGATCGACCCGGCGCGCTGTACCGAGTGCGTCGGGCATTTCGACGAGCCGCAGTGCCGGGTGTTCTGCCCGGTCGACTGCATCCCCGACGACCCCGACCACCCCGAATCGCGCGAGACACTGATGCAGAAGTACCTGCGCCTGGTCGGCGAGGCCGAGGCGAGCACCCCATGAGCCGGCATGTCGTGATCTGGCGCCACGCCGATGCGGGCGATCCGCAGCCCGGCCGCGACGCCGACTTCGCCCGTCCGCTGAGCGCCACGGGTCGCGCGCAGGCAGCCGGCGTGGCACGCTGGCTCACGGCGCGCATGGCTCCGCCCTTGCGCGTCCTCAGCAGCCCGGCGCCGCGTGCGCGCCAGACGGCTGCCGCCCTGGCGCCGGATCCGCAGATCGAGCAGCTGCTCGAGCCGGGCTCCAGCCTCGAAGGCTACGTCCAGGTGCTCGAGCAGGCGCTGGCGCAATCGCCCGACACCATCGTGCTCGTCGGCCACCAGCCCTTCGTGG
>DAIMFM010000293.1:1315-2937 GCA_036724585.1 Burkholderiaceae bacterium
CGTGGGGGATATCGGTCTCCCGGTCGCCAAGGCGGGCTGCTGGTGCTTCCGCTTGCGAAGCGGGCGCGGCTGGCGGCTCGACGTGGTCATGCATCCGGATTTCGTCGATCCCCTCGGACGCTGACGATCTCCACGGGACCCACGACATGAGCAGCTCGACGGATCCCGCGACACCCTTCACAGGTTCGGCCATGGCCCAGCCGCGTCCCGTGCTGACCTGCTCGCATGCGGTCGCGATCATCGTCGGGATCGTGATCGGCGCCGGCATCTTCAAGGCGCCCGCGATGGTGGCAGCGTTCGCGGGCGATCCCGCATGGATGTTCGGCGCCTGGCTGCAGGGTGGCCTGGTCTCCGTCGTGGGCGCGCTCGTCTATGCAGAGCTCGCGACCGCCTGCCCGCATGCGGGAGGCGACTACCATTTCCTGCATCGGGCCTACGGTCGCAGCGTGTCCTTCCTGTTCGCCTGGGCGCGGCTGTCGGTCATCGCGACCGGCTCGATCGTCCTGCTCGCCTTCGTCTTCGGCGACTACATGCAGGAACTCCTGCCGCTGGGCGAGGCCGGGCCGGCGTGGTACGCGGCGGCGGCCGTCATCGTGCTTACCTGGGTGAACCTGCGCGGCACCCGCGTCGGGGCCAGCGCCCAGGGCTGGCTGACCTTGCTGGAGGTCGCCGGCCTGATGCTCGTGTTCGTCGCCGGCCTCTGGCTGGCGATGGGCGGCGAGGCGCCCGCCACCGATCCCGTTCGGGCGGGCTCGCCCGGGGCGGCGGCATTCGGCATGGCCATGGTCTTCGTCCTGCTGACGTTCGGCGGCTGGAACGAGGCCGCCTACATCAGCGCGGAACTCGAGAATCCCCGGCGCAACATGCTGGCGGCGCTGCTCGTGTCCATCATCCTCATCACCGTGCTCTACCTGCTGGTCAACTGGGCCTACTGGCAGGGACTCGGGATGGCCGGCATGGCCGCGTCCCCGGCCATCGCCGCGGACCTGCTCGCCGCGGCGTTCGGGCCGGCGGGGGCGGTACTCATCGCGATCATGATCGCCGTCGCATCGCTCACCTCCATCAACGCCACCATCATCGTGGGCGCGCGCACCGGCTTCGCGCTCGGCAGGGACTGGCCGCAGCTGGGATGGCTGGGGCAATGGGACGCCGGGCGCGGGACGCCGCGAATCGCGCTCCTCGTCCAGTGTGCCGCGTGCCTCGTGCTGGTGGTCGCCGGCCGGCTCGCGGGCGGCGGCTTCACCGCGATGGTCGAGTTCACCGCGCCCGTCTTCTGGCTGTTCTTCCTGCTCTCCGGCGCCTCGCTCATCGTGTTGCGCAGGCGCGAGCCGGATCTCGAGCGACCGTTCCGCGTGCCGCTTTATCCGCTGACGCCGCTCGTGTTCTGCTCGGTCTGTGCGTTCATGTTGTGGTCCAGCCTGTCCTATGTGCACGGCCAGGACGTCGGCGGTTTCAATGCCGCATGGATCGGCGTTGCCGTGCTCGCGCTCGGCGGCCTGGTGCTGCTGGTCCTGCGCCTGACCGCGCCCGCCACCGTCGCAGTAACCGGGAGCCAGCAATGAATCGTCGACCCATGTCGCCCGGCCGGCGCAGCGCCATCGGTTCGCTGTTGCTGCTGCCCT
>DAIMFM010000293.1:2947-3484 GCA_036724585.1 Burkholderiaceae bacterium
CGCGCTCTCGGAACCGATCGACTTCCACCTCTTCGACGTGCCCTACGTGCCCACGCCGATGCCGGTCGTGCGACGGATGCTGGAACTGGCCCGCCCCCAGCCCGGCGAACTGCTCTACGACCTCGGCTGCGGCGATGGCCGTATCGTGATCGAAGCCGCGAAGGAGTATGGCGCCCGGGGCGTCGGCATCGACATCGATCCGGCAAGGATCGCCGAGGCCAGGACCAACGCGCGCCTGGCCGAGGTGGAAGACCGCGTGGAGTTCCGTCACGGCGACCTTTTCGATGCCGACCTGTCGCCAGCCGACGTCGTGACGCTCTACCTGTTGCCCGAGGTCAACCTGCGCCTGCGTCCGGTGCTCTGGCGCGACCTGCGCGTGGGCGCCCGGGTGGTATCGCACGACTTCCACATGGGCGACCGTTGGCCGCCGGACCATTCCGAGACGGTGGGGCGCGCGACGATCTATTCGTGGACCCTGCGGCCCGAGCACAAGCCGCCTGCCTGACGGAGCGCGGATCGAAGCCCGCCGGACGAGGA
>DAIMFM010000294.1:0-1439 GCA_036724585.1 Burkholderiaceae bacterium
AGC
Source organism: Burkholderiaceae bacterium (assembly GCA_036724585.1). GTDB lineage: Bacteria > Pseudomonadota > Gammaproteobacteria > Burkholderiales > Burkholderiaceae_E > JAMLIN01. The sequence continues at coordinate 4 of DAIMFM010000294.1, forward strand.
CGCAGATCGTGCTGCTCGACATCCAGATGCCCGGCATGACCGGCATCGAGCTCGCGCGCCATGTGTCGGCCCGCGCCGCGTCGGGGGAATCATCCAAGCCGATGCCCCTGATCATCTTCGTCACCGCCTTCGACGAGTTCGCGGTCGAGGCCTTCGAGGTGCGCGCGGTCGACTACCTGCTCAAGCCGGTACGGGCGCAGCGCCTGCTCGAGGCCCTGCGGCGCGCGCTCGCCCGCGTGCCGACCGAACACCAGGACGCGATCGACCAGCTGGCGCGGGCCACCAACACGCGTCGCCGCCACCTTTCGGTGCACGAGCGTGGCCGCGTCATCCTGGTGCCGCTCGAGCAGGTGATCTTCCTCAAGGCCGAGCTCAAGTACATCACGGTGCGCACCGCCGAACGCGAGTACCTCATCGAGGAATCGCTCACCTCGCTCGAGGACGAGTTCAGCGACCGCTTCGTTCGCATCCACCGCAATGCGCTGGTGGCGCGGCCCTCGATCGCCGGCTTCGAACGGGTCACGCCCTCCGGCGAGGACGAGGGTGGCGATCCGTACTGGCAGGTCGTGCTGCGCGACGTCGACGAACGCCTGCCGGTGAGCCGGCGCCAGTGGTCCTCGGTCAAGAACCTGGTCAACTAGCCGTGCCGCAGTCCGCCACGCCGGGCCCGCCCCGGCGCCTGGTCATCGCCTCACGCGAGAGTCGGCTCGCGATGTGGCAGGCCGAGCATGTGCGCGGGCTGCTGCTGGCGCTGTATCCCGGATGCGAGGTCCGCATCGACGGCATGAGCACCGAGGGCGACCGGATCCAGGACCGGGCGCTCTACGAGATCGGCGGCAAGGCGCTGTTCATCAAGGAGCTCGAGCACGCGCTGCTCGAGGGGCGCGCCGACCTCGCGGTGCATTCGCTCAAGGACGTCCCGATGATCCTGCCCGAGCCGTTCACGCTCGCGGCGGTGCTGGCGCGGGACGACCCGCGCGACGCCTTCGTCTCGAACCACCATGCCGGGCTCGAGGCGCTGCCGGATGGCGCGGTGGTCGGGACATCCAGCCTGCGCCGCGCCGCGCAGCTGCGCGCGAAGCGCCCCGGGCTTCGCGTGGAGGCGCTGCGCGGCAACGTGAATACGCGTCTCGCGAAGCTCGATGCCGGCGAGTTCGACGCGATCCTGCTGGCCGCTGCCGGGCTCAAGCGCCTGGGCCTGGCACAGCGCATCCGACAGGTCGTGGCGCCCAGCGACTGCCTGCCGGCGGCGGGGCAGGGGGCGCTCGGCATCGAGATCCGCGCCGATCGCACCGATCTCGCGCGCTGGCTCGCGCCCCTGGCCGACCAGGCCAGCACCGTGCAGGTGACGGCCGAGCGCGCCGTGTCGCGCGATCTCGGCGGAAGTTGCCGCGTCCCCCTGGACGCGTACTGCGAGCCGGTCGGCCAGGGCCTGC
>DAIMFM010000294.1:1449-3479 GCA_036724585.1 Burkholderiaceae bacterium
CTCGCTGCCCGAGCCCTCGGGGCAGATCAGTCCCAGGGCCTGCTGCTGCGCGGCCGGGTGGCGGCCGAGGACGGCCATGTCCTGCTCGAGGCCAGCGCCTCGAGCCCGGAGGCGAGCATCGAGGCCGCCGAACGCATCGGCGCGGAGGTCGCGGCGGCATTGCGCGCGCAGGGCGCTGAGCAGTGGCTCGGCTCGTCCTGACCCACGTCGAACCGCGCGGCAGCCGGTTGGCGGCCGACCTGCGCGACGCAGGCCACGAGGCCCTGCTGCTCGCCTTCTCCCGCCTGGTCGCCGTGCCCGGATCCGCCGAAGCCCTGGCTGCGCTCGATCCCGCCGGCTTCCATCGCATCATCGTCGTGAGCCCTTCGGCGGCCCGCTTCGCGGCGCTTGCCCGACCGGGCGCCTGGCCGGAAGCGAGCCGGCTCGCCGCGGTCGGCCCCGGAACCGCGGAGGCGCTCGCCGAAGCCGGCATCGTCGATGCACCCGGGCGGGTCGAAACCCCGGCCGGTGATCGGCACGATGCGGATGCCCTGCTCGAACTCGCCTCGTTCGGCGCGGACGGCGACGGGCGCGAGGTGCTCGTCCTGGCGGGGGACGCGGGGCGACGCGATTGGGCCGACGTCCTCATGAACCGCGGCTTCCGGGTCGAACGGATCGAACTCTACCGACGCACCGGCATCGCACCATCGGAATGCGACTGGCGGCAGCTGGCCGACTGGGCCGGGCAGGGCGGGGAGCCGGTCTTCGTGGTCACCACCGTGGATGCCGCCGACCGGCTCCTGGCCGGGCTTGCCGCCCGCCGCCTTGGCGACTGGGCCCGGCGATGCGTCGGGCTCTGTCCGCACGATCGCATCGCGCAGCGCCTGGCGACCGCCGGCTGGCGCGATGTCCGCGTCCCCGGCGCTGGCCGGCGCCTCCTCGATGCCGCGATAGAATCGGGTCTTGCTCGCCGGGAGGCCGGGAACGATGAACGAAGGGACGCGAATCGCCAATGAGTGAAGCCACGCCGCAGCCGCCGGGTCCGGGCAGCGCGCCCAGGGACGAACCGAAGGCAGGATCGCCGGCCACGCCGAAGGCCGAATCCAGGGTGGAACCGAAGACGGAACCCAAGGCGACTGCGAAGCCCGAATCAAAGGCCGAGCCGACGAAGGCCGAGCCGACGAGCGCGCCGAAGTCCGCGCCCCAGGCGGCGAAGGCCGAGCCGAAGGCCGCGGCACAGGCGTCACCGCCGGCCGCGCCCAAGGCCGCGACACAGGCCGCAACCAAGGCGGAGCAGAAGACCGGGGCGGCGGTCGACCCCAGGCCATCGGCGAAGCCTCCGGCCGTACCGCCCAAGCCTCCGGCTGCCGCCACCAAGCCGGCGGCGTCGTCGCGTCCGTCCGGACGCGGAGCGCTGTGGCTTGCGGTGCTGGCACTCGTGGCCGCCATTGCCGGACCCCTGCTGCTGTGGCAATGGAGCCAGAAGAACATCCAGGAGCTCGCGCGCCGCGTGCAGGACTCCGACGCCCGGGCGTCGAGCGCCGCGCAGCAGGCCACCCAGGCGGTCGACCAGGTTCGCGAGTTGCGCAGCCGGACCGAGGTCGCCGAGGCCAAGCTCGCCGAAGCCGCCGGCCAGCAGGCGCAGCTCGAGAAGCTCTACCGTTCCGTGGCGCTCGACAGTGCCGATGCGCTGCTGGCCGAACTCGAGAGCGCGCTGTCGCTGGCGGCCCAGCAGCTGGCCTCCGGCGGCGGGGCCGAGGGTGCGCTGCTTGCCTTGCAGTCGGCCGAGGGCCGGCTCGCCCGCCTCGACGACCCGGCCCTGGCCGGTGTTCGCCGGGCGATCGCGCGCGACATCGAAAGACTGCGCAGCGCGACCAGCGGGGACATCGGGGTGCTCGCGGCCAGGCTCGACAACCTGGCGCGCGGCGTCGACGACTGGCCGCTGAAGGCCGATGCATTCGCCAGGACCGAAGCCAGGACCGAAGCCAGGAGCGAGGCCAGGAGCGAGGCCAGGAGCGAGGCCAGGAGCGAGGCCAGGAGCGAGGCCAGGA
>DAIMFM010000295.1:0-1122 GCA_036724585.1 Burkholderiaceae bacterium
CCTAGGGCCCGCCCGGTCCGCCGGGCGCCATGATGGCGCAGGCGGGTGATCCCGGCGCGGACCGGGGCTACGCGAGGCGCATCGCGATGCTCGTGCTGGTGGCCCTGCTGGCGCTCGTCTCCTGGTCGACCCCGCTCGATTCGGCCGCCGAGGAACGCGTCGATTCGATGCTGACCCGCGCGCTGGTCACCTTCGCCACCGCACGTGCGCTCGATGGTGTCATCTCGGTGCTGCAGAGTGGCCAGGTGGGCGCCCAGGTCGGCGTCGGCATGAGCATCCAGCCGGGCGAGCTGCTCGATCCGGTCAACGACCTGGTCGAGCAGTTCTCGGACGTCATGCTCGCGGTCACGGTCGCGCTCGGCGTCCACAAGGTATTGCTCTCGATCGGCGGCTACTGGATGGTGCCGATCGCGCTGTCGGTCGTCGCGGCCTTGCTGGTCGTCACCGGCATGCGCGGCGGCTGGCCGCGCTGGCTCTCGCAGGCCTTCGTGCTGCTGCTGCTCGTGCGCTTCGCGGTGCCGGTCGCCACAGTGGGCGCCGATGCGCTGTTCGCCCGCTTCCTCGCGTCCGAATACGAAAGCTCGCAGCAGGTGCTCGACGCGATCGAGGGACGAAGCGCCGAGGCGGCCGCGCCGCCGGCTGCGGAGACCGATGAAGGCCTGGTCGCGAGCTTTCGCCGCATGCTCTCGGAAGGCGACGGACTGCGCGAGCGGGCGGCGGCGATCGGCGATGCCGCCGACCGCATCGCCGAGCACGTCAGCAACCTGATCGTCGTGTTCGTGCTGCAGACGATCGCGTTCCCGGTCGTCCTGCTGTGGCTGCTGTGGCAGGTCGCGCGGCGCCAGCTCGCGCCGCCGGAGTGAGGGGCCCGCCCGCCGGTCCTAGAGGCTCGATGCCCCGAAGGTGTTGCACTGCTCGATGCGCCCGCCCTGGGCGCCGGTGCGGAACCACCGTACCCGCTGCTCCGAGCTGCCATGGGTGAAGGCCTCCGGTACGACCACCCCCTGCGTGCGCCTCATGATGTTGTCGTCGCCGACGGCCGCGGCCGCCCGCATCGCTTCCTCGATGTCGCCGCCTTCGAGCCAGCCCCGGGCCTGTTGCGAATGGTTGGCCCAGCTCCCG
>DAIMFM010000295.1:1132-3403 GCA_036724585.1 Burkholderiaceae bacterium
GCGTAGCTGGAGGCCTGCTGCTCGAGCCGGATCGAGAGCTGGTTGTAGTCGCGCTCGCCGAGCTGGCGCCGCGCCTGGTCCATCTTTTCCATCGTCCCGACGAGGTTCTGGACGTGATGGCCGACCTCGTGCGCGATGACGTAGGCCTCGGCCAGGTCGCCGTGCGCGCCGAACTGCTGGCGCAGGGTCTGGTAGAAGCCGAGGTCGATGTAGACGGATTCGTCGGCCGGGCAATAGAAGGGGCCGGCCGCCGCGCTGCCCATGCCGCAGGCCGTGCCGGTCGATCCGGTGTAGAGCACCAGCCGGGGGGGCCGGTATTTGGCGCCGGCCTGGGCGAAGACGGCGTTCCAGGTGTCCTCGGTGCTGGCGAGCACGACGGAGACGAACTGGCCCATCTCGTCCTCGATCGGCCCGCCGGCCTGGCCGGCCTGCGGCCTTTCCACCACCGGGCCGCCGGGACTGCCGCCGTCGATCACGCCGAGCAGCGAGAGCGGATTGATGCCCAGCAGCCAGGCGACCACCAGCCCGATGACGAGGGTCCCCAGGCCGATGCCACCGCCGCGACGGGCGCCGCCGGGGATCCGCATGCCGCCCCTGCCGCCCAGGCCCCCGAGCCCGCCGCCGCGGCTCCGCCTGTCCTCGACGTTCGTGCTCTGTCGTTGCCCGCGCCACCGCATCTTCGGCTCCCGGCCGCCTGTATCAGGGAGGATTCTGCCCTGATCAGCGCCGCGCCGCAGGGCCCGGCGATCGCGCCGCCGGCCCGGTCGCCGGGGCGGCAGGTTCCGTCCCCGGCGCGGGGACCGGGCGTCGTGTCGTGGCAGCGCCGCAAAAACCTGTACGCATGCCCAGCCTCGCGTGCGGAAAACGACGATTCATGCGGCTTGGCATGGATTTGCGGTTGCGTCAATCCGTCAAAGGCGGACAATACCGGTTTTTACCCAGCTTCCGTGGCCCGTCGCCGCGCTGCCGCAGGCGCGCCCTTTCCGGCCGGTCCACACGAAGTCCACAGGATCCATATCGCATTGACCACGTTTTCCGACTTCGGGCTCGCCGAGCCCATTCGCCGTGCCGTCGACGAACTCGGCTACGTCACCCCCACCCCGATCCAGGCGCAGGCCATTCCGGTCGTGCTGCAGAACCGCGACGTCATGGGCGCGGCCCAGACCGGCACCGGCAAGACCGCCGGCTTCGCCCTCCCGATCCTGCAGCGCCTGATGCGCCATGCCAATACCAGCGCATCGCCCGCGCGCCATCCGGTCCGCTCGCTGATCCTCGCGCCCACGCGCGAGCTCGCCGACCAGATCTACGCCAACGTGCGCGACTACGCGAAATACAGCGGGCTGCGCTCGGCCGTCGTGTTCGGTGGCGTCGACATCAAGCCGCAGATCGCCGCGCTGCGCCAGGGTTGTGAGGTCCTCATCGCGACGCCGGGCCGCCTGCTCGACCACGTCGGCCAGAAGACCGTCAACCTGTCGCAGGTCGAGGTCCTGGTGCTCGACGAGGCCGACCGGATGCTCGACATGGGCTTCCTGCCCGACATCCAGCGCATCATCCAGCTGCTGCCGAAACAGCGCCAGAACCTGATGTTCTCGGCGACCTTCTCTGGGGAGATCCGCAAGCTCGCCGAGAGCTTCCTGAACGATCCCCAGATGATCGAGGTCGCGCGGCGCAACGCCACCGCCGAGAACGTCGAGCAGCGCGTCTACCGGGTCGCCGATGCCGACGCCAAGCGCGGCGCCGTGGCGCGCCTGATCCGCGACAACGCGCTCGAGCAGGTCATCGTGTTCAGCAACACCAAGATCGGCGCCGGCCGGCTCGCCCGCCAGCTCGAGCGCGACGGCCTCAACGCTTCGGCGATCCATGGCGACAAGTCCCAGCAGGAGCGCCTCGCGACGCTCGAGGGCTTCAAGCGCGGCGAGATCAAGGTGCTGGTCGCCACCGACGTCGCCGCCCGCGGGCTCGACATCGCCGAACTGCCGGCGGTCATCAACTACGACCTGCCGTACTCGCCCGAGGACTACGTCCACCGCATCGGCCGCACCGGCCGGGCCGGCGCCAGCGGCATGGCCCTGTCGCTCATGCTCGAGAGCGATGGTCGCCTGCTCGGCGCCATCGAGGGCCTGATCAAGCGCAAGCTCGAGCCCGTCGCGCTCGATGTCCCGCGCCAGCCGCGCGAGGGCCGGCCCCGGCGCGACCTGCCCGAGGCGAGGCCGCGGCGCGAGCGGCCGGCGCGGCGCGAGGCGGGCTCCACAATGAACCAATCAACCAATC
>DAIMFM010000296.1:0-372 GCA_036724585.1 Burkholderiaceae bacterium
CGGCATCAAGGACCTGTGCCATACCAAGGGAGTGCGCACGACGTGGGGCACTACCATCTACGCCGACCATGTACCCGAGGAGGACGGTACTGTCGTTCGGAAGCTCGCGGATGCCGGCGCCGTGATGCTCGGCAAGTTGCACATGACCGAGGGCGCCTTCTCGAGCCATCACCCGGACCTGCCCGCTCCCCTGAATCCATGGAACGCCGATCATTGGGCGGGAGTGTCGTCCAGCGGCTCCGGTGCGGCGACGGCGGCGGGCCTGTGCTTCGGTGCCGTGGGCACCGATACCGGGGGCTCCATGCGCTTTCCATGCGGAGCCCACGGCCTGACCGGGATCAAGCCCACCTGGGGGAGAGTCAGTCGCCATGG
>DAIMFM010000296.1:382-943 GCA_036724585.1 Burkholderiaceae bacterium
ACCCGCTCGGCAGCCGATGCCGGGGCCATGCTGGGTGCGATGGCGGGTGCGGATCCGCTCGACCCGACGTCGCTCGAGGCGTCGGTCCCCGACTACCTGGCCGGGCTCGAAGAGGGGATCGGGGGCGTCAGGATCGGCATCGACCCGAGCTACGCCTATGACGTCTCCGACGAGGAGACGCGCAAGATCGTGGAGGATGCGCGCCGCGTCCTCGCCGACCTCGGGGCGAGTATCGTCGAGATCGAGATGCCGGCCAGTATCGAACCGATGTACCGGGACTGGGCGACCTATTGCGCCGTCGAGACCGCCATCGCGCACGCCGAGACCTATCCGGCCCGGGCGAGCGAGTACGGACCTGTCCTGGCGGGGCTGATCGATGCGGGCCGGAGCCTCGGCGCGATGGACCTCATGCGGATCGAGCACGAGCGGCTGGCCTTCAAGGGCGCCTTGCGCAAGATCTTCGAGCAGGTCGACCTGCTGCTGGTACCCGTGCAGCCCTTCGGAAACCTCTCGATCGCGCAGGTCGCGGCCATCCTGGGGCGCCCGGGCGGCGTCCACGAT
>DAIMFM010000296.1:953-3018 GCA_036724585.1 Burkholderiaceae bacterium
GGGTTCAGCCCGGCGGGCCTGCCGATGGGATTCCAGCTCGTCGGACGCCATCTCGACGAGCCGCTGCTCGTCAGGGCCGGCCATGCCTACCAGGGTGCGACCGACTGGCATCGCCGCCATCCGTCCCTGTAGGCGCCCGGGTCCGGCTTGTGGCCGTCGCGGGCGATGCATGGGCTTTATCGACAATGAGAACCATTCGTATTAAGCTCGGCGCCAGGTACAGCAGTTGAGGCGCCGGCGTCGCCCGGCGGAACCCGATGACGACAATCGCCGGCACCGGCGCGCCGATCGGCGTGCATGACTACCAGCAACTGGTGGGCGAGCACCACGCCCTGGTACGCCACTATGGCCGGGCGCAGGTACGTTGCAGCGAGCAGCTGCGCGAACAGGCAGGCGAGATCGCGCGGCTGCGCGCCGAAGCCGTCCGCCTGCGCGGAAGCATCGTGGTACGCGACACGGCGCTGGCCTGGGTGCGGGAGGAGCGAAACGATATTGCCGGCCGGCAGGCTGCCCTCTATTCTTCTGCTTCGACGGCGCGCCGGCACCATCCGGGCCGGCGCCACGCCGAGGACACGAGGGAGCCCTGTCATGAAAAGACGTGAGTTCATCGCCACGGGCGTGGCGCTGGCGAGCCTGCCGTTGCCGGCCCTGGCGCAGTCGCTCGAGAAACCCAAGGTCTCGATCGCGGTCGGTGGCAAGAACCTCTTCTACTACCTTCCCCTGACCATCGCCGACGAGCTGGGCTACTTCAGGGACGAGGGGCTCGATCTCTCCATCGTCGATTTCGCGGGCGGCTCCCGGGCCCTGCAGGCAGTGGTGGGGGGCAGTGCCGACGTCGTCTCCGGTGCCTTCGAGCACACCGTCAACATGCACTACAAGGGCCAGCCGATGCGGGCCTTCGTGCTGCAGGGCGCCGCGCCCCAGATCGTGCTCGGCATCAACCCGAAGACCATGCCCGACTTCAGCTCGATCGCCGACCTGAAGGGCAGGAAGATCGGCGTCACGGCCCCGGGCAGCTCGACCAACGTGATGGTCAACTTCGTACTGGCCAAGGCGGGGCTCAAGCCCTCGGACGTGAGCATCGTCGGTGTCGGCGCGTCCAACGGGGCGGTGGCGGCCATGCGTTCGGGCCAGATCGACGCGATCAGCAACCTCGATCCGGTGATCACCCTGCTGCAGCGCTCGGGCGACCTCAGGATCGTCACCGACACCCGCGTCATGGCCGAGGCCGAGAAGGTATTCGGCGGCCCGATGCCGGCGGGCTGCCTCTACTGTCCGCAGAAGTTCATCGACCAGAATCCCCGGACCACGCAGGCCCTGGCCAATGCGATCGTGCGGGCCGACAAGTGGATCCAGCAGGCCGGCCCCGGGGACATCATCAAGGTGGTGCCCGAGAGCTACCTGCTCGGCGACCGGGCGGCCTACATCGACGGTTTCCTTGCCGCGAAGCAGGCCCTGTCGCCCGACGGGACCTTCCCGGCCAGGGGCGCCGAAACCGCGCTGCGGGCGCTGGCGAGCGTCGATCCCAGGATCGGGGCCGCGGGTATCGACCTCAACGCGGTCTTCACCAACGAGTTCGCGCGCAAGGCCAACGCCACCTATCCGAATGGCTGATCCGAGGTCGTCGAGCGTCACGCCGCGCATGGACCCGTCGGGCGCGGCGGATACGGTCCCCGCGATCCTGCTGCGCGACGTCGCCTGCACCTTCGTCAGTGCCGATGCGCCCGGGCAGCGCTACACCGCGGTCGAGAGCGTGCAGCTCACTGTCGGCGCCGGCGAATTCGTCAGCGTGGTGGGCCCGACCGGCTGCGGCAAGAGCACGCTGCTCAACGTGGCTGCCGGCCTGCTCGAGCCGAGCCGCGGCGAGGTCGAGGTGTTCGGCGAGCGCCTGGCGGGCATCAATCGTCGGGCCGGCTACATGTTCCAGGCGGACAGCCTGATGCCCTGGCGCACCGCCGAGGGCAATGTGCTCGCGGGCCTGCAGTTTCGCGGCGTGCCGCCGGCACAGGCCCGGGAACGGGCCGACGCCTGGCTGCGCCGGGTCGGGCTCGGCGGCTTCGGCGAT
>DAIMFM010000296.1:3028-3402 GCA_036724585.1 Burkholderiaceae bacterium
CAGACGAGGCAGCTGACGGAGAACGAACTGCTCGAGCTCTGGCAGTCGAAGAAGAAGGCGGTGCTGTTCATCACCCACGACCTGGACGAGGCGAGCGCGATGAGCGACCGGGTGGTGGTGCTGAGCGCCGGCCCGGCCTCGCATCCCATCGGCGATTTCACGATCGACATCCCGCGGCCGCGCGACGTCGCCGAGGTCAAGTCGACGCCCCGGTTCCTCGAGCTGCATGCCGCGATCTGGCAGGTCCTGCGCGACGAGGTCCTCGTGGGCTATCGCCAGCAACTGCGGGCGCGCGCCTGAGGCGGCCCATGGCGAGATCCGGCAGACCGGGCAGGGTGATGCTGCGCGTCTGGCAGGTCGGGCTGCTGGTGCTG
>DAIMFM010000297.1:0-3393 GCA_036724585.1 Burkholderiaceae bacterium
CCTCGACGCGGCCCGCGACCGCCCGCTCCGTGCGGGCGCGATCGCCCGTGCCCAGCACGCGCAGGCGATCGGGACCCACCTGCCGATCCATGCGCTCGGGCTGGCGGACGTCGCCGATGATCGGCGCGAGCCAGCCCTGGCCCCAGGCGAAGGCGAGCAGGTTGGCCGCGATGAGCAGCAGCAGCACGACGCGCATCGTGGTCCTCGTCAGGCCCTGTGGTCGAAGCGCATGGAGACTTCGCCGATAGCGTGGCGGCGCTCGCCCTGCGCTTCACGGATGCGCAGGGCGCCATGCGCATCGATGCCGAGCGCCGTGCCGCGGGCGATCTCGCGCGTCGCATCGCGCAACACGACGGGCCGGCCCGCCACCGCATCGAACGGGCGCCAGCGCTCGGTGAAGGCCTCGAGCCCATGCGCGACGAAATCCTCGAAGGCGACCCAGACGGCGAGGGCGCAGGCACGCACCAGGTCGTCCGCAGCCACCGGTACGCGGCCCTCGAACAGGCCGACGGGCACGAGCGCGTCCACTGGCTGCGCAGCATCGGCCACCGGTGGCGGCGCCAGCAGGTTGAGGCCGATGCCGGCGACGGTTCGCTCGATGCTGCCCTCGCGCCGGGTCTCGACGAGGATGCCGCCCGCCTTGCCGCCGTCGCGAACGAGGTCGTTGGGCCACTTCAGGCGCAGGTCGGGAACCCACCCGACGAGCGACTCGGCGAGCGCGACGCCGCCCGCGAGCGAAAAGCCCGCGAGCGGCGCATCGCCACCGCGGACGCGGCGCTCGAGTGCGATGGAGAAGGTCAGCGCGCTGCGTGGGTCCGACACCCAGCGGCGACCCCGCCGACCCCGGCCGGCGACCTGGCGGTCGGCGCGCAGCACGACCGGCCTGCCGGGCTCGGCCCTGAACTCCCCGGCGAGAAGCGCATCATTGGTCGAGCCGATCTCGGCCACGTGGCGCCATTCGATCGCCGCCGCTCTTCCCACCCCGCCGTCCGGCGAAACGTCGATTGTGGTGTTCACCGCGGAATCATATCCTGTCGCGGTTCATGTCCAGTACCGGGCGCTTCGGCCCGCCCACCTTGATTCCGCGCCACCGGACCCCTCGCCGCGCCGCCGGCCTCGCGATCCTGACGCTGGTGATCGTCGCCGCGATCGTCTACGCGACGCTCTTCCCCTTCTCGGGATGGCGACCATGGTCTTCCCTGCGGGCGATCGGCTTCGGCTTCGTCTTCGAGCCCTGGCCGCGCTACTGGACGCGGTTCGATGTCGCGCTCAACGTCGCGATGTACCTGCCGCTCGGCTTCACGCTTGCGCTGCTGCCGGGCCGACGCCTGCCGACATGGCTGGCGGCCGTCCTCGCCCTGCTCGCCGCCGCCACCCTCTCGCTGCTGCTCGAATGGCTGCAGACGCTGTTGCCCGGCCGTGTGCCCTCGCGCCTGGACTGGGCGGCGAACACCGCCGGCGCGCTCGCCGGCATCGTGCTGGGCCTGGGCTTCGAGCGCCTCTTCGCCGGGCGCTGGCAGCGCTGGCGCGCGGCCAACCGGCATCGACTGCCATTCGACGACGGCGCCGGCCTCGGACTCGTCCTCCTGTTCGCCTGGCTGCTGGCGCAGGCGGGTCCGCAGGTGATCGGCTTCGGCACGGGCCGGCTGGGTGATACCGCCTTCGTCGCCATCGGCATCGACCCGGTCGTAGTCGATGCATGGCGCCTGCCGGAGAGCGTCGCACGGCTGGCCGAAGGCGTGGGCGTGTTCCTCACCGTCATCGCCATCGGCGGACTGGTGCGCGCGATCGCACGCCCGGGCGGCCGCTGGTTCGCGATCACGGTGGCGTGCGTCCTCGCCGCGGCCGCGGTGCGCGCGGCGGGCGCCTACTGGCTGCCGGATGCCCAGGCTCCCTTCGGCTGGCTGTCGGCCGCCCCGCAGGGCGGGCTGCTCGTCTCGTTGCCCGCCCTGCTCGCCTGCGGCTGGCTCGACCGCCGCCAGGCGGTCGGCGTCGGGCTCGTCGCGCTCGTGATGGCCACCCTGCTGCACAACCTGACGCCGGCGAGCGACTACCAGCGCACCATGATGGCCGCCGCCGACCAGCGCGAGTGGGCCAACCTCACCGCGCTCATCACCGCGATCGGCTTCGCCTGGCCCTATGCGGCAATCGCCTTCCTCGCCGCCCGCCTCTCGCCGCGCCGCGACGCCCGGCGACTATAATCGACGCTCAATGAGCTATTACCAGCGTCACATCTTCTTCTGCGTCAACCAACGCGACGATGACACGCGCCCCTGTTGCGCTGCCGCCGGTTCGGCGGACCTGCAGGCCTATGCGAAGAAGCGCTGCAAGGAACTCGGCCTGCTCGGCGCCGGGAAGCTGCGCGTGAACAAGTCGGGCTGCCTCGACCGCTGTGAACTCGGCCCCGTGGCCGTGGTCTATCCGGAAGGCGTCTGGTACCGGGTCTTCGACCGCGAGGACATCGACGAGATCGTCGAGTCGCACCTCGTCGGCGGCGAGCCGGTAGCGCGCTTGCGGCTCGAATGAACTCCGCCACCGAAACGGTGGCCATCGCCGGCGCCGCCGGCCGCATCTCGACCGCGTACGATGCGCCGGGCGGCACGCCGCGCGGCATCGCCGTCATCGCGCATCCGCATCCCCTGCATGGCGGGACGCGCAGCAACAAGGTGGTCCAGACGCTCGCGCGCGCGCTCGTCGCCGAAGGCTACGCCTGCTGGCGTCCCGATTTCCGCGGCGTGGGCGATTCCGAGGGCACGCACGACGAGGGCGAGGGAGAGACCGAGGACCTGCTCGCGGTCGTCGAGCATGCCCGGGCCGCCGCCGGCGCCGAACTGCCCCTGGTGCTCGGCGGCTTCTCCTTCGGCTCCTTCGTGCAGGCGCGGGTGGCCCGACGCCTCGCCGAGATGGGCCGGCCCGCCGGCCGGCTGGTCCTCGTCGGCGTGGCCGCCTCGCGCAACCACGTCGAAGCGGTGCCCGCCGAGAGCCTGGTGATCCATGGCGAGGTCGACGACGTGGTGCCGCTTGCCGCGGTGCTCGACTGGGCGCGGCCGCTGCAGCTTCCGGTCGTGGTCGTGCCGGGCACCGGGCACTTCTTCCATGGGCGCCTGGGCCTGCTCAAGCGCCTGGTGCGCCAATCGATCGCCGGCGCCCCGCCGGGCAGCGCCACCGGTGATACGACCGGGGGGCGCTGATGGACGTCGTGGACGAGCGCCCCGTGCGCACGACCCTCGGCACCGCCGAACTGCGCACCGGCCGCGCGGGACTCACGCCACGCCAGCGACAGATCCTCATCCTCTGCGATGGCCGCCGCGATGCCCGCTCGCTGGCCCGCTGCTTTCCCGAGGCGGGCTTCGCCGAGGAGCTCGCCGCGCTCGAGATCCTCGGTTTCGTGCA
>DAIMFM010000298.1:0-3097 GCA_036724585.1 Burkholderiaceae bacterium
GGCATCAGCTCGTAGGGCGCCACCCAGCCGGGCAGCGCCCGGATCCGGTCGAGCCAGGCGGCGATGGCCGGATGCGCGGACCAGTCGATACCGAACTCGTCGTTCCAGAACAGGTAGCCGCACAGCGACAGGTCGGCGATGGTCGGGCGCCCCGCGGCGACCCAATCGCGCCCGGCGAGGTGCGCATCGAGCACGCCGAGCGCCGAGCGCATCCGGCCCGCGAGGAACCGGGTCACCGGCGTCTCGCCCGTCTTCATGAAGCGCAGGAGGTAGCGGTAGGTCGCGATGCTGGCGGTGAGCTTGTGGTTGTCGAACAGCAGCCAGCGCAGGATCTCGCGCCGCTCGTCCTCGCTGTCGGGCCCGAAGCGCCCGAAGCGCTCGGCCAGGTAGTCGAGGATCACGCCCGACTGGCTGAGTGTGCGCTCGCCATGGACCAGCACGGGCACCTCGCCCATCGGGTTGAGCTGTCGGTAGGCGTCCGTGCGCGTCTCGCCGTTGAAGAAGTCGACGAAGCGCGGGCTCCAGTCGGCGTCGCACAGCGCGAGCATCAGCGCCGGCTTGTAGGCATTGCCCGACTGGGCGAAGCAGTACAGCGTGTACTCGGGCATGGCGGTCCCCCGCTGGTGGCTGCGTCGAACGATAGCAAACTTGCCGGGCCGGCAGCGAGCGCGACGCGGCCCGGAGGGCGCCTATGTCGCCGCGAGCGACGCGATGGCCGAGAACGTCCCGAAGGCGACCGCGGTCGAGACGAGGATGATCGCCGCGACGCGGTCGGCATCGGCGCCGGCGCGCTCGGCGAACAGGAAGGCGCTGCCGGCCGCCGGCAGCGCGGCCATCAGCATCAGCACCATGGCCTGCGCCGGTTCGAGCCGGAACACCCAGGTGGCGATGCCCCAGGCGAGCGCGGGATGCACGAAGAGCTTGACCAGCGTGAGCGCCCAGGCGTCGAGGCCGATGCGCACCCCACCCGGGCGGTACAGCGAGACGCCGATGGCGAACAGCGCCACCGGGCCGGCGGCGGTGCCCAGCAGCCGCAGGAACTCGTCGAAGGCCTTGGGCAGCGGGACCGAGAGCCCATTGACCGCCAGCCCGGCGACCACCGCCCAGATCAGGGGATTGCGCGCGATGCCGGCCAGGGCGCCGGAGAGCGCATGCAGCCAGTGCTCGTCGCTGGTGTCGCTGCGCGAGGCGATCGCGAGCGAGGCCGAGACCACCACCAGCAGGTCGGCCATCCCGCCGGCGACCAGCGGCGCCATGGCGGCCGGCCCGAGGATGGCGGGGACCAGCGCGATGCCCATGTAGCCCCAGTTCGCCCAGGCGGTGGCCATCGCGCCGTAGGCGGCATCGTCCCAGCGGTCGCCCCGGAAGCGGCGCAGGCCGTGGGCGACGCCGAAGAGCACCGCCAGTCCCGTCAGGGCGTAGGAGAAGAAGACGCCGGGGTTGACCACGTCGGCGAAGGGCGCGCCGGCCGCGAAGCGAAACAGCATCGCCGGCAGCGCGAAGTAGAGGACGAAGCCGTTGAGCGCGGCAACCGCCTGCTGTGGCAGCTTGCGCCCCCATGCGGCGAGGAAGCCGCAGAGCACCAGCGCGAAGAACGGAATCGTGACGTCGAGGATCGCGAGCAAGGCGCGGCGCGGCGGGCGGCAGGCAAGCCGGCGGCGCCGGCGAAGGCGCTATTCTAGGACGCCGCCCTGGACGGCGCGCACCGGCTGCGCGGACGCATGGCTGCGCGATGCGATCTCGAGCGCGCCCAGGTAGCGGCGCTGGGCATCCTCGCTCAGGTTGAAGTCGCGCAGGCGCGCGCGCAGTTGCGCGAGGCTCGGCGCGCAGCGCGCCCGTGCCCCGGTCGAGGCCATCGACGCTACCGAACCGGCCGGGCCGGTCTCGCGCGCGAGGCATTCCGAATGGCGGCGGATCTCCGGCTCGATCGACTGTAGTTCGTAGCGATTGAGCTTGGAGCGCGGCGGCAGCTCGTGCGGCGCGCTGGTGCATGCCGACGCGAGCAGGGCCGCGCCCGCCAGCAGCGCCAGCTGGGCGCCGGGGGGGCGATGCGCCGCGAAACGACAGGAGTGACCATCCATGCTGCAATTACCGTGGCTCGTCCATTGATGCCAGCCTACGGCGCGGCGAATGGCCTGGATCGGGAGGGGGCATGAGCGGTGAACGGTGCCCGACCGGCGGCAACGCCCGTGGGCCGGATGCAACCGGCTTGCAGGAGCCGTGCCCGGGGCGGCGGGCGACCGACCGGGGCGCCCCGGGCGGCGCCTATGCGAGGCCGTGTTCGAGCAGGCTGGACGCCATGGCCGGCGCCGATTCGGTGAAGGGGATGAACTCGATGCCGAAGGCCTCGCGGGTGCGGGAATTGTCCACGGAGTACTCGAAACCGAGCTCGGGCACGATCGAGCGCACGGCGGGATCGAACCAGGCCATCGCCCGAACGAGGAAGTCGGGTAGTTCGCGGGTCGGTGCCTTGCGTGCCGCCTGCCCGAGTCGCTCCCGCAGCAGGCGCCCGAATTCCACGAAGGGCACGACCTCGGACACGGCGACGTAGCGCCCCCCGGACGGTGCCGGGCTCTCGAGTGCAAGGCGGTGCAGGCGCGCCACGTCGCGTACGTCCGCGACGGGAAAGCGGACGCGGGGGACCGCCGGGTATTTGCCGCGCATGAGCATCTGGATGATCTCGGCGGATGTGCCGACGTCGTCGTCGAGCACCGGCCCCAGCACGACCCCGGGATTGATCGTCGAGAAGTGCAGGTCCCGGCCTTCCGACTGCGCGAACTCGCGCGCCGCCTGCTCGGCCAGCGTCTTGGAGCGTGCGTAGGTCGTCACGGCGGGGTTGGCGAGATCGGTCCAGTCCTCCTCAGTGAAGACCCGGTTTCGTGTCGCCCCATGGCCATGGACGATCGCGACCATCGAGGAGGTCTGGACCAGGCGGCGAACGCCCGCGCCCGCACAGGCGCGCAGCACCCGCAGGGCGCCGTCGACCGCGGGGCGCAGCACCTCGTCCGGATCCTTCGGCTGCGCCATCGGAAAGGGGGAGGCAAGGTGCAGGACGCCGTCGACATCCCGCATCGCGGCCTCCCAGCCGGCGTCGGCA
>DAIMFM010000298.1:3107-3345 GCA_036724585.1 Burkholderiaceae bacterium
GTTCGCGGGCGCAGTGCTTCGCGATGAAGCCGGAGATTCCAGTGACGAGGATCGTTCGCATGGCAGCACCCCCCATCAGGCGGATCGCACGCTCCGTCCTGCAACCGCGACCCGCGCCAGGCGGCGTACGACGCCTACGCGGTGTGGCCCGTCGCCAGGGCCCTCCCGATCAGGATTCTCTGGATATCGCTCGTACCCTCGTAGATCTTGCTCACCCGCACGTCGCTGTAGATGCGCT
>DAIMFM010000299.1:0-755 GCA_036724585.1 Burkholderiaceae bacterium
CGATCGCCCGGGCGCTGGCGCTCTACCGCCTGGGGCTGCGCGGCGATGCCGAGCGCGAGTGGCTCGCGGGCCTGCGGGGCGCGTCGGACGCCGAACTGCTCGCGGCGGCGCGCCTCGCCTGCTCGCGCGAAATCTACGATCGCTGCATCAACGAGGCCTCGCGGATGCGCCAGCACGACGACTGGTCGCTGCGCTACCTGCTGCCCTATCGCGAGCCGCTCGAGGCGGCTGCCGGGGCGCACGGCCTGGACCCGGCCTGTGTGTACGGCCTTATCCGCCAGGAATCCCGTTTCGCGCCGGCCGCAAGGTCCGCCGTCGGCGCCCGCGGCCTGATGCAGATCATGCCGGCCACGGGCCGCTGGATCGCACGTCGCCGCGGCATCGGCGGCTTCCGGCCCGCCACCCTCGAGGAGCCCGCCACCAACCTCGAGTTCGGCACCTGGTACATGCGCCATGTACTGGACGAGCTGGGCGGCTCCATCCTGCTCGCGTCGGCCGGCTACAACGCCGGTCCCCGGCGTCCGGCGCGCTGGCGCCAGCTCGTGGGCCGGCAGGTGGACGGCGCGCTCTTCGCCGAGCTGATCCCCTTCAGCGAGACCCGCCGCTACGCCCAGAACGTCATGGCCAACACGGCCGCATATGCGGCCATGTTGCGCGGCGAGCCCCTGCTGCTGCGCCCCTGGCTGGGCACGGTCGATCCCGTCGGGCCGTCGACGGAGCCCGACGCGGACGCACCCCAGCCGGCGCCGGGCCCG
>DAIMFM010000299.1:765-3339 GCA_036724585.1 Burkholderiaceae bacterium
GCTAGCACCGGGAAGGGTCGGCAGCGGACGCTCCGGCCCGGAGGGATGTTCGCCCAGCGCGGCGGCGGTCTGCGAGAATAGGGAGTTCGGGATCCGGCATCGGTTTCGGCTGCTTCTCCCTTTTTCTGGAAGATGGCGAAAATGCGTCACAAGAACATCCTCGTGCTCGGCGGCTCCGGCTTCATCGGCAGCGCGCTGGTCGGCAAACTCTCGGGTCAGGGTCGGCGGGTACGCGTGGCGACCCGGCGCTACGAGGACGGCCGCCACCTGATCCTGCTGCCGACCGTCGACCTCATCGAGACGGACATCAACCAGCCCGGCGCGCTCGAGGCGCTGGTCCACGGCGCCGATGCCGTCGTCAACCTCGTGGGCGTGCTCCATGGCGGCCGCGGCAAGCCCTACGGCCCGGGATTCGCGCAGGCGCACGTCGAGATCCCGCGCATGCTCGTCGACGCCGCCCGGGCGGCCGGCGTGCGGCGCGTGCTGCATGTATCGGCGCTGGGCGTCAGCGATGCCGACCCGGCCGGCCTGCCCTCGATGTACCTGCGCTCGAAGGCGGCCGGCGAACAGGTCATCCGCGGCGCCCGCGACATCGACTGGACGATCTTCCGTCCCTCGCTCGCATTCGGCGACCGCGACCGCTTCACGCGGCTCTTCGCCCGGATGGCCAAGTACCTGCCGATCATCCCGGTGGCGCGCGGCGATGCCGCCATCCAGCCGGTCTGGGTGGGCGACATCGCGCGGGCGATCGCCAAGTCGATCGACGCGTCGTGGGCCAACGGGCGCTGCTTCGAACTTGCCGGGCCCGAGGTGACGACCCTGGGCGAAGTGGTCGAAGCCTCCGCACGCTGGTCGGGACGGCCGCGCCTGGTCTGGAACCTTCCCGACGACATCGGGCGCCTGCAGGCGACGGCCCTCGAGTTCGCGCCCGGCCCCACGCTCATGACGCGGGACAATTTCGACACCCTCGGCGTGCCCAATGTCGCCAGCGGCCCGATGGCCCCCGAGCTGGACATCGAGCCGATCGCGATGTCCGGCGTCGTTCCCGACTACCTGGTCGAGGACGATGACGTCTACATTCCGCGGCGGGCCAAGGCCGGCCGCTGAGCCCTGGAGGTTGCGGGATGCACAAGCTCCTCATCGGTGACCGGAACTACTCGAGCTGGTCGCTGCGCGCCTGGCTGCTGATGCGCCAGTGCGGCATTGCCTTCGAGGAACGCCAGCTGCTGCTCGAGACACCGGAATTCGCCGCGGGCCTGGCCGAGTTCCCGCCCGCGCGCACGGTTCCCACCCTCGTCACCGACGACGGACTCGTCGTCTGGGATACCCTCGCGATCGCCGAATACCTTGCCGAGCACTACCCCGATGCCGGGATCTGGCCGCAGGACGATGCCTTGCGCGCCCGGGCCCGCAGCCTGTGCGCGGAGATGCATTCGAGCTTCTTCGCGCTGCGCGGGCGCATGCCGATGAACATCTCGGCCTCGCTCCCGGGCAAGGGCCTCGACGCCGACGTCGAGGCCGACATCTCGCGCATCTTCTCGCTGCTCGGCCTGGCGCGCGGCGGTGCCAATCCGGAGGGTCCCTTCCTCTTCGGGCCCTTCTGCGCCGCGGACGCCTTCTATGCGCCGGTGCTCATGCGACTGCGCACCCATGGGGTCGAACTGCCCGCCGACCTCGCCACCTGGGGCGAAGCGATCCTCGCGCTGCCGGCCATGCGCGCCTGGATCGACGCCGCCGGGGAGGAAGGACGTTTCCTCGCCAGCGAGGAACCCTACCGGGACCCGCCGCCCGGGGCGCGATGAAGGTCTACCGGGTCGGGGGCGCCGTTCGCGATGCGTTGCTCGGCCTGCCGGCCGGGGACACCGACTGGGTCGTCGTCGGCGCGACGCCCGAGCGCATGGCCGAGCTGGGCTTCATCCCCGTCGGGCGCGACTTTCCCGTGTTCCTGCATCCGCAGACCAAGGAGGAGTACGCGCTCGCCCGTACCGAGCGCAAGGTCGCCCGGGGCTACCAGGGCTTCGCCTTCAACTGCTCGCCCGAGGTCAGCCTCGAGGAGGACCTCGCCCGGCGCGACCTCACCATCAATGCGATCGCGCAGGCCGAGGATGGCAGCCTGGTCGATCCCTTCGGCGGCCAGCGCGACATCGAGGCGCGTGTCCTGCGCCATGTCGGTGAGGCCTTCGCCGAGGACCCGGTCCGGATACTGCGGCTCGCCCGCTTCGCCGCCCGCTTTCCCGACTTCGACATCGCGCCCGACACCATGGCGCTGATGCGCGCGATGGTCGACTCCGGCGAGGTCGACGCGCTCGTTCCCGAGCGCAGCTGGCAGGAGATCGCCCGCGGCCTGATGACGACGCGGCCATCGCGCATGTTCGCGGTGCTGCGCGAGTGCGGCGCGCTCGCGCGCATCCTCCCCGAATTCGACGAGCTGCTCGACGGCGACGGTTTCGCGCGGGTCCTGCGTGCCGTCGACCATGCGGCCGCCGTCGATGCGCCGCTCGAGGTTCGCTTCGCGGCGCTTTGCGCGCGCATCGCCCCGGAGCCGGAGCCGGTGATCGAAGCCGTCTCCACCCG
>DAIMFM010000300.1:0-3336 GCA_036724585.1 Burkholderiaceae bacterium
CCTACTACGAACTCGGCTGGGGCGGCTGGTGGTTCTGGGACCCGGTCGAGAACGCTTCCTTCATGCCCTGGCTGGTGGCCACCGCCCTCATCCATTCGCTGGCGGTGGCCGAGAAGCGCGGCGCCTTCCGCAGCTGGACCGTGCTGCTCGCGATCCTCGGCTTCAGCCTCAGCCTGATGGGCACCTTCCTGGTCCGCTCGGGCGTGCTCACCTCGGTCCATGCCTTCGCCACCGACCCGGCGCGCGGCGTCTTCATCCTCCTGTTCCTCGCGATCATGGTCGGGGGCTCGCTCGTCCTCTTTGCCTGGCGTGCGCCGCGCATCGGCAACGGGCCCGGCTTCGAGCTCGTCTCGCGCGAATCGATGCTGCTGGCCAACAACATCCTGCTGGTCGTGGCGATGGCGGCGGTGATGCTGGGCACGCTCTATCCGCTGGTGCTCGACACCCTGGGCCTGGGCAAGATCTCGGTCGGCCCGCCCTACTTCGATACGGTCTTCTATCCGCTGATGGCACCGGCCCTCTTCCTGATGGGTGTCGGCCCCCTGGCGCGCTGGAAGCGCAGCGAACTTCCCGAACTCGCGCGGCGGCTGCGCTGGGCCTTCGGCGTCGCCGCGATCGCGGCACTGCTGCTTCCCCTGACGGTCGACGGCTTCCGGCCCCTGACCAGCCTCGGCCTGATGTCGGCACTCTGGATCGCCGGCTGCGTCGCGATCGCGGTACGCGACATGTTGCGCGGTGCGGATGGGCGGATCGCCCTGCGTCGCGCGCGCCTGCATCCCGCCAGCAGCTGGGGCATGCACCTCGGCCACCTCGGTATCGCCGTCTTCATCGTCGGCGTGACCTTGTCCAACAGCTACACGAGCGATCGCGAGCTGCGCATGGCGCTCGGCCAGCAGGTATCGATCGCGGACTACGCGCTGCGCTTCGTCGACCTGCAGTCGGTGCGCGGCCCGAACTACGATGCGACCCGGGGCCGCTTCGAGGTGCATCGTGCCGATGGCACGGAAGGCCTGCCGATCGCCGTCCTGTCGCCCGAGAAGCGTCACTATCGGGCCAACCAGCAGACGATGACGGAAGCGGCGATCGATCGCAGCCTGCTGCGCGACGTCTACGTATCGATGGGCGAGCCACTGGACGAGCGGACCTGGGTCGTGCGCGCCCATGTCAAGCCGTTCATCAACTGGATCTGGCTCGGCTGCATCCTGATGGCAATCGGCGGATTCGTGGCCGTGGCCGATCGGCGCTATCGCCGCCATGGCGTTCGGGCCGGGGCACGACAGGCAGCGGGAAGGCTGGCGACATGATCGCGGGGAACACGCCGCGCCTGTTGCGCCTGGCCGCCTTCGTGGTCGCGTTGGCATTCGTGACGGCCGCGGGCGCGGCGGACGCGCGGCAGGCCCGCGCCGCAGGCGACCCCGAGGCCGCCGACATGGGGATGCTGCGCGACCCGGCCGACCGGGCGCGCTATCGCGCCCTTGCCGAAGAGCTGCGCTGCCTCGTCTGCCAGAACCAGTCCCTGGTCGACTCCCCGGCCGGACTGGCGGGCGACCTGCGCCACGAGCTCGAACGGATGATCCTGGAACGGCGCGACGATGCCGAGATCAAGCGGTTCATGGTCGAGCGCTACGGCGACTTCGTGTTGTTCCGGCCGCCGCTGCAGGGCAGCACATGGGCGCTCTGGGTCGGTCCCTTCGCCTTGCTGGCCGGCGGCGGCCTGCTGTGGTTCCGTTTGCGGCGGCGCGGCGACGAGCAGGCTCCCGTCGATCTCGAACAGGCCCGCCGAAGACTCGAGGCAGCCGACTGATGCGGGCCCGGGTTTGCCCGACCGGCGGTCTCGTACCACAATGCCGTTGTCGATCGCTGGGTTGAGGATGTTGTCATGCAGCTGCCGATTCTCATCGATGCTTCCTTGCCGCGAAGCCTGCAGGAACAGATCGTCGACCAGGTCCGCGAACTGATCCTTGCCGGCAAGCTGTCCTCCGGCAGCCCGCTGCCCGCCTCCCGATCGCTTGCGCGCGACCTGCGCATCTCGCGCAATACGGTGCTCGGCGCATACCAGCGCCTGGGCGAGGAAGGCTTCCTCGAGACCCGCGAGCAGATCGGCACCTTCGTCGCGCCGAGGGTGCATGCCGAGGGACCGCGCCAGCCGGTGCCGGAGCCGGACCAGGCGATCAAGCCCGATCGTGCCTCGCTCGCGCGACGGCTGAAGTTCGAATCACACGGCCATCGGGTACTCAGTCCCGACGGTCCCATCGCCTACGATTTCTGGATAGGCCAGGTCGATCCGCGGCTCTTCCCGGTACGCGCCTGGCGAAGCCTGCTCATGCGGATGCTGCGCACGCCCAGCGAGCAGCTGTGTCGCTACGGCGATCCCCAGGGACTGCCCGCGTTGCGCGCGGCCATCGCCGGCTACATCGGCGCGGCCCGGGGCATCGCCTGCGATCCGTCCCGGATTCTCGTCACCAACGGCATCCAGGAGGGCCTGAGCCTGCTCGCGCAACTCCTGGTTCGCCCCGGAACCGACGTCGTGGTCGAGGACCCCTGCTACCGCGGCGCCAGCAGCGTGTTCGCCGGCCACGGCGCGCGCCTGTGCCCCGTGCCCGTCGACGCCGACGGCATCGACCCGGCCGCCCTGCCGGCCTCCGCGGCGCTTGCGTACATCACCCCGTCGCACCAGTATCCGCTCGGATCCACGCTGTCGCTCGAGCGGCGCCAGGCGCTCCTCGAGTGGAGCCACGCCTGCGGCGCGTATCTCGTCGAGGACGACTACGACAGCGACTTCTATCATGGCCGCGCCCCGCTACCCGCCCTCAAGAGCCAGGACAGCCAGGACCATGTCGTCTATCTCGGCACCTTCTCGAAGAGCCTGGGCGCGGGCCTTCGCCTCGGCTACATGGTGCTTCCCGAGCAGTTGCTCGAGCCGGCGCTCTCGGCCAAGGCGCTGCTGAACAACTGCCAGCCCTGGCTCGAGCAGGCGGCCCTCGCCGAGTTCATCAATGGGGGTGGCTTCGCGCACCACCTGCGTCGCCTGCGCCGGACGTGCGAGGCGCGTTGCGAACACCTGCGGATGGCGATCGCGCATCATTTCCCGCGGGCACGCATCACCGGCACGCAGAGCGGCATGCACCTGCTCGCCACCCTGCCGCCCGACATGCCCGATGCCGCGCGGCTCGAGCGCGCGGCGCGCCGCCATGGCGTGGGCATCTACAGCGTCACGAGTTCCAATGCGCGCCTCTTCGACCCGATCCATCACCATGCGCTGCGCAACAGCCTGCTGTTCGGCTATGCGGCGCTGAACGAGACCGAGATCAGCGAGGCCCTGCTGCGCGTGCGCCG
>DAIMFM010000301.1:0-3234 GCA_036724585.1 Burkholderiaceae bacterium
TCTATTGCGACACCCGCTGCATCCTTGGCGAACTGGAGCGCCGCTTTCCCGAGCCGAGCCTGCATGCCGAGGGCGGCGCCGGTCTCGGCGATGCGCTCGAGTCCTGGGCCGACAGGGACCTGTTCAGCGATGCCCTGGGTCTCGTGTTCGGGACGCAGGGCGACCGCTTCCCCGAGGCGCTGCATGCGGATCGCGCCCGCTTCACGGCCGGTCGCTTCAGCGGCTGGGATCCTGACGCGATGCGCGCGCAACTGCCGGCTGTCGCCGCGCGCTTGGGGCGCAGGCTCGACAGGCTGGAGGCCCTGCTCGGCGACGGCCGGTCCTTCCTGATCGGCGGCGCGCCGGGCATGGCCGACCTGGCGGTGCGCCACCCGGTCTGGTACCTGCGAGAGAACCTGCCCGACCGGATCGACTGGGCGCGCAGACCCGCCCTGGTCGCGTGGATGCGGCGGCTCGACGCAGTCGGCCATGGGGATCGGGTGGAGGCGACGCCGGCACAGGCCCTGCAGGCGGCCCGCCACGCGTTGCCGGCTGCGGTGGGCGCCTCGACCCGCAGCGCAGCCGGACTGTCGGAGTGGATCGGCAGGCGAGTCCGGGTTGCGGCCGCCGACTGGGGAAGCGACCCCGTCGAGGGCGTGCTGGTCGGGTGCGATGCCGAGCGGGTGTCGCTGTCGCGCCGGGATGAGCGACTGGGCGAGCTCACGGTGCATTTCCCTGTCGACGGCTTCGACATCCGACTCGCGGACAAGGCGGGCACGGTGAGGACGGCGAGCGGCTCCGCGATCTAGCGAGCGCCCGAGTGCCAGAGCTTGCTCACGGCCTCGCCGCGGGCGCGGGCCGTGCTATTTCAGCGCCCGCGGTTTCCACCAGTTGGGTTCGGCCGATTCGAAGTCGTTGCCCGCGTGCAGCCGGTTCGCGAGTTCCAGTGCGGGCAGGCCGGCAGGGGAGGCCACCAGCCAGCGGCGGGCGTCCGGGCCGATCGGCCGCAATGCCTGCAGGCCCGCGGCGGCGATCCGGCGCCGGCCCTCTTCCTCCCGCCTCAGGGCGTCGTTGCCCGCAGGGGGGTGCCTGAGCGTCACGATCACGCCACCGGGCAGCGCCCGGACCTGGCCCGGCGAAGCCGGGTCGACGAACACCGGCGAAACGCCGGCGGGCAGGCTGGGCGCGTTCTTCTCCGCATCGTTGCGGACGCGCACAGCCGCCTTCCCGGCGCTCGCTGGTGCGCGGAAGTCGGCGACCCGCGTGGGGTCGATTCGGTACTCGCGGCCGCGATTGCCGTCGCGCCACCGGACCGGCTGCGCGTCGGCTGCAGGTCCAGGTGCGGGCGAGGCCTGAGCTGGCGCCGGCTCCCGTTTCGTGGGAACGATGCCCTTGCCATGTGCAGTGGCGCCGGCCAGCGCAGGATCGCGCTCGTGCTGTGCCGTGCCGTGAGCGGGCATCGAGGCGAGCGCGAGCGCGAAGAGCAAGCCGATGCGGTCGAAGGTCTTCATCGGCGTCCCCAGATCGTCAGGTTCCAGCCGGTCCAGGTACCGGCGTCTTCGGCCAGCCGATCCGAGACCTGGAGGCGCCACGGACCGGAAGCCGTTTCGTCCAGGTGCCGCACCGACCCGAAGCGCCAATCGGAGTAATAGCCGCAGTTGTCGGCAATGCCGTCGCCGTCCGCGTCGCAGAGCCTCGCGTCGGCGAGTCGGCTCGTGGTGCCCCGCGGGCTGCTCAGCTCGATGCGCAGGTCGCCCGAATACTCGTGGGTCGCGCTGAAGCCGATCTCGACGAATTCGATCTTGCCGATGCTGCAGTCGGCGACGTCGATCGTGTCGATGCGGGACTGGCTCGCATCGTCGGGGATGGGGATCGAATAGTTGCGGGCGTAGGGGCCGCAACGGACCAGGGAACCGTCGTCGCTGCGGCCGACCGTCTGCCAGCTCCTTGCCAACTCGACGGCAGCCCGCGCGTCCGCGGCACCGAATCCGTAGTAAGGGTTGAAAGCCCGGACCCCGGTCAGATCCCACCCGGGGTGAGCCGGATCGTTGCGTCGCGCGCTGTAGGCGAGGATCAGCCGCACGTCGCGCCAGCTGAGATCCGGACGGGCGGACAGCACCAGCGCCGCCGTGCCGGAAACCATCGGCGTACTCGCCGAGGTGCCCGAGAAGTCGCTGCGAAAGCCGTTCTGCACGTCGGTGGTCGAGATCGCGATGCGCGAATTGCCCGAAGGGCCACAGACCAGCAGGTTGGCGCCCGGCTCGGCGTAGAGCGGCGCCTTGTCGTCGATGTCGACCGCGCAGGCAGCGATCACGCCGAACTGGTTCACGTAACCGTCGTAGTTGGAGTTCTCGTCGTAGGCGCAGGCCCCGTTCTCGTCGACGAGGTAGCAGCCGCCATTGCCGCCCGGGAACACGTAGACCGAGCCCAGTCTGGCACGCCCCTTCTCGATGCCGGTCCGCACCGCCGCCACGAAACTGTCTTCCGCGCGGTTCAGCATGCCGTTGTCGGGCGACCCCCAGCTGTTGTTGTAGATCGCGTTGGCGTCGAGGTCGCGGGTCAGCGCGTCGGCGATGTCGGCGTCGGTGCTGGTCGCCAGCGCGTTGTAAGCCGCCAACCCGGCGCGTGGCGCCACGCCGGCGCCCTGGAACGCATTGAAATCGCGCGCCAGGATGATTCCGGTGACCGCGGTGCCGTGGTCGTCGTCGAAGTACCAGGGGAGCGGGAGGTCGGCGGTCTGGGTGCGGTAGTCGAAAACTGCGCCCGGGACCAGATTGGGCGCGAGATCCTGATGGACGGTCTCGATCGCGTCGTCGACGACCGCAACCCGGATTCCTTCGCCACGCACGCCGAGATCCGCCCACGCAGATTTTGCGCCGAGGGCGTCGAGGTGCCACTGCGACGACAGAAGCGGATCGGTGGCCGTGCTGTCCTCGCCGCCGCCCCCGCAGGCGGCGAGCACCGACATCCCGAGGCAGGCAAGGGCGGTGGACAGGCGGGGCGTGCGTCGGGCTGGCATCGATCAGGAACCCCGAGGCACGGGGCAAATCCGCGATTTCGCCATGCTACCCGGGCGCGGCCCGCGCCGCAGCAGCTTGCCGGCCGCAAACCGGTAACTTGTCGCGCCGCCGCCAAATCCGCTACTGTCCTCCTCTTCCCCCTCCGCCCCGAACCCCCACAAAGCAAAAAACCGCAAACACACCCAGCAAGGCGCCAAACGGAACGGAAAAGAGAGCAGCGTCAAGCACGCCGCGG
>DAIMFM010000302.1:0-1216 GCA_036724585.1 Burkholderiaceae bacterium
GCCGGAAGAAGGCGAAGCAGCCGATCTGGATCGCGGCCACCACCGGGAAGGTGCGCAGCATCTCGAAGCGCGCCTCGGCCGGCAGGGTCATGCCGAAGGCGACGTAATAGCTCGTCCACCACGCCAGGGCGACCACCGCGAGATCGTAGGCGAGCGCTATGAGACGCCGATGGCTGAGGGAGGGAGGCATGGGCGGGCTGTTCAGTCGGCGACCAAGGTACGGGAGCGCGCCTGGATCAAGGCGTAGGCGAAGAGATGGAGCATGATTATCCCAGCAATCCCGTAGATCGGGAAAAGATCGCCCGATCGCCGAAGGAGCAATTGCCGTACCCGCATGACCGGCACCCGCGAGGGCGAGCCGCTGGTAGGCATGGTCGCGATGCGCCTCGGACAGTCGCTTGCCGGCGAGCGCCCGCCGCAGCAGGGTGAGCGTCGCGTCGAGCCAGAAGGGCATGAAGACGATGCCCGGGAACCAGAAGGGCCAGTGGCCGGCGACCATGCCTTCGAAGGCGAGCGCAGCCGCCAGGAAGCCGAGCGCGGTCGAGCCTAGGTCGCCCAGGAACACCCTTGCCGGTGGCCGGTTGTGCACGAGGAAGCCGAGGGCGGCGCCGGCGACGCAGGCGGCGCTGAGGCCGAGCGGGGCGTCGGGACTCGCCAGCGCCAGGGCGCCGAAGCCGATCGCCGTCATCAGCCCCGCCAGGGCGTCGGAGCCGTCCATGAAGTTGTAGAGATTGATCGCCCAGGTGACGGCGATGATCGCCAGCACCGCGAGCAGGCTCGCCAGGGCGAAGAGGAGACCGGCCGGCGCCTGTTCGGCCACGCGCAGCGACCACGACGCCGCGAGCGGCGCGGCGCAGGCGAACTGCACCAGGATCCGCGGCAGGGCGGCCAGGCCGATGCGGTCGTCCAGGCCGCCGACCAGCATCAGCAGGACCAGCGGCACGCTGAACGCGGCCGACAGGGCCGGCCCGTCGGGGGCGGCGATGGCCGCCAGCCCCCAGCCTGCAATGAGCAGCGGCAGGCCGCCGACCCGCGGGATGGGCCGGGAGTGCATCGAGCGGGCATTGGGGCGGTCGAGCACATGCATCATGAAGCCCGTGCGGCGCATCAGCCCGAGCAGCACGGCGCAGAGGGCGGCGGCGACTGCAAACCAGAACGCGAGCCGGGTCAGCGGATCCATCGCGATGTCATC
Source organism: Burkholderiaceae bacterium (assembly GCA_036724585.1). Taxonomy (GTDB): domain Bacteria; phylum Pseudomonadota; class Gammaproteobacteria; order Burkholderiales; family Burkholderiaceae_E; genus JAMLIN01. The sequence goes on from DAIMFM010000302.1 coordinate 1,193, forward strand.
CCTTGCGCCATGCCTGTACGGTAC
>DAIMFM010000302.1:1226-3141 GCA_036724585.1 Burkholderiaceae bacterium
CGGTACGCTCGATCGCGGCATCGAAGCCCACGGGCGGCTGCCAGCCGGCCGCGAGGAGCCGGCCGATATCGAGCTCGAGGCTGTCGAACAGGCGGCGCGCCTTGCCACCGACGACCGGCGCCGCTAGCACCGCGGCGACCATCGCGCCCGGCACCCGGACCTGCCGGCGCGGGCGGCCCAGGGCCATGCGCAGGCGGGCCACCACCTCGTCGACGGTCGGGGCGGGTCCGTCCGCGACATGGTAGGTCGATACGGAAAGCCCCGGTGCGCCGGGCCGCAGCGCGAGGAAGAGGAGGGCGTCGACCAGGTTGTCGATGTAGACCAGCGAGCGCCTTGCCTTGCGCGCGGACACCGGCCAGGGCAGGGGCCCGTCCGCGAGCCGGATGAGGCGGGCGAAATTGGCGCCGACGCCAGGGCCGTAGACGAGCGGCGGGCGCACGATGACCACCTCGAGGCCGGTCCGCGGCGCCAGCCGGGCGAGCCCGTGTTCGGCATCGAGCTTGGCTCTCGCATAGGGCCCGTTCGGCTGGCAATCGATGGCCTCGGCCGCGGGCTCGGTAGTGGCATCGCCGATCACCTTGGCGCTGCTCACGAAGACGAAACGCCGGTAGCCCGCTTCCGCGCAGCGGCTCGCGAGGTCGACCGGCAGCTCGGCGTTGGCGGCCCGGTAGGCGGCTTCGTCCATCTGGCCGTGGAGGTCATGGGCGATGCCACCGACATGGACCATGACGCCGGCGGGCGGCGGCGCGAGGGGTTCGCCGGCGCGGGCCCGCATCGCGGTCGTGTCGATTCCCCGCTCGATGGCGCATGCGTGCAGCCGCCCCCCGATCCAGCCACCGGCACCGGTCAGCGCGAGCTTCATTGCGGCGTGACGTCGGCGCGCTCGATGACGCGCCGGTAGAGCGCGCTGTACGAGGCGGCCATCCGCTCGGCGGTGAAATGGGCCCTGAAGCGCGCCTCCGCCTGGGCGCCATAGCGGGCGACCAGTTCGTCGTCGTCGCGCAGGCGCTGCATCGCTTCGCGCAAGGTCAGCGGATCGGCCGGCTCCACCGCGCAGCCGGTCTCGCCGTCGATGTTGATGAACGTCGTCCCGGTGCCGATCTCGCAGCAGACCATCGGCTTGCCGAACATCGCCCCTTCGAGCAGCGATATCCCGAAGGCTTCGGAGCGCAGGTGCGAGGGCTGGACCACCGCACGGCAGAGCGTCAGCAGGGCGCACTTGTCCTCCTCGGTGATTTCGCCCAGGAAGCGGACGTTGGACAGGTCCGGCGACTGCGCCTGCGCCCGCAGCGACTCCTCCAGCGGGCCGCCACCGGCGATGACCACCGGGATGTCGGTATTGCGGACGGCGTCGAGCAGGACATGGATGCCCTTGTAGTAGCGCAGCATGCCGACGAAGAGGAAGAAGCGGCGGCCGTGCTCGCGCTCGAGCTCGGCGATGCGGCCCGGCGAAGGGGGCGGGTAGCTTTCCGGATCGAGGCCGATCGGGATCACCTCCACCCGTTCGCGATGGCGCTGCAGGACCGGGCTGGTGCGCGCATAGTTGGGCGAAGTCGCCACGATGCGGTCGACCCGGCCGAGGAACAGGTGCATCAGCGGGCTGTAGAAGCGCAGCAGGGTCGGCTGGCGCACGATGTCCGAGTGGTAGGTCACGATGGACGGCACCTTGCGCCCGAACGCCAGATGGGTCAGGTCGGCAAACGGCCAGGGGAAGTGGTAGTGGACCAGGTCGACCCTGGCCGCCAGCTCGCGAAAGCGCATGGCCGCACTGGTCGAGAACTCCACGCCCGCGATCCGGAACCCCACCGACGCCTGGTGCACCACGTGCCCGTCGAGCCGCTGGGTCGGCGCCTGCGGCTCGTCGGCGGTCGCGAGCACATGACTGCTGACGTCGAACTCGCGCGTCGCGACGCTC
>DAIMFM010000303.1:0-3063 GCA_036724585.1 Burkholderiaceae bacterium
GGACATCGCAGGTCGCAAGAGGGTCGCGCTCGAGCTCGGCGGCAACGGCGCGGTCATCGTCGCGGAGGATGCCGACCTCGAACGGGCCGCGACGCGTTGCGTGCGCGGCGGCGTCGTCTACGGCGGGCAGTACTGCATCGGCGTGCAGCGCATCCTCGTCCATCGCAGCGTCGCCGAACGATTCACCGAACTGCTGGTCGCCAAGGTGCGGGCCTGCAGGGTGGGCGACCCGCTGCAGGAAGGCGTCGACGTCGGGCCCGTGATCGACGAAGGCGCGGCGATCCGGATCCAGGCCTGGGTCGACGAGGCCGTGTCGCAGGGCGCCCGCGTGCTGTGCGGTGGCCAGCGCGAGCGCGCGGTGGTCCAGCCCACCGTCCTCGCCGATACGCGGCCCGGCAAGAAGGTCGAGGACGAGGAGATCTTCGGCCCGGTCCTGCCCGTCTCCATCTACGACGACTTCGACGAGGCCCTCGCGCGCTGCGCCGACTCGCGCTACGGCCTGCAGGGCGGCATCTTCACCCAGGACCTGCGCCGGGCATTTCGCGCGATCGACGAATGGGAAGTCGGCGGGCTCATGATCAACGACGTCCCGATCTTCAGGATGGACAACATGCCTTTCGGAGGGTGGAAGGAGTCGGGCTTCGGGCGCGAGGGCACCCGCTATGCGATGGAGGAAATGAGCGACATCCGCCACCTGGTCATCAACTATGGCTAGGCCCCCCATGGCCGCGCCCGGCCAGGCCCCGCTGGCGGTCGGCATCGCCGGCCTGGGCAACATCGGCACCGAGGTCGCTCGCTGGCTGGCCGGCTCCGCGCCCCGTTCGCTGCAGCTGGCCGTGGTGGCCGGTCGCGATCCCGGCGCGACCGCCGCCCGGCTGTCCTCGCTCGGCATCGAGGCCGAGGCCGTCGCGCTCGACGCGCTCGCCGGGCGCAGCGACGTCGTCGTCGACTGCCTCTCGCCCGAGGCCACGGGGCCGCTGCTCGAGACCTGCATCGACGGCGGCGGGACGATCGTCGAGATCAACGTGGGCGTGCTCCTGCAGGAGCCGCGGTGGATGGAGCGCGCGCGCCGCGCCGGTACCCGCCTGCTCGTGCCCTCGGGGGCGGTGGCCGGCGTCGACGCCTTGCGTGCCGCTTCGATGGGCCGGATCGACAGCGTGCGGATCCGCAGCAGCAAGCCGCCGGCGGGGCTCGATGCGGCCGGCGCCACCGAGGCCCGGCGGGTATTCGCCGGCACGGCGCTCGAGGCCGTGGCGGCCTGGCCGCGGAACATGAACATCGCCGCCACCCTGGGCCTCGCCGGCATCGGCGGCGAGCGGACCCGAGTGGAGATCTGGAGCGACCCGGCACTGGAGCGCAATGTTCACGAGGTCGAGATCGACAGCGACAGCACCCGCCTGCGGATCCGGATCGAGAACCGGCCGAGCGCCTCCAACCCCCGCAGCAGCGCCATCACGGCCTACAGCGTCTGCGCCGCGCTCGCCGGCATCGTGGACCCGGTACGGATCGGGGCCTGAGGGAACGAAAGGCGAGGTTGCCTAGAGCCACCTGGCGATCAGCATCGCCAGCAGGGACAACAGCAGCGTCGACATCAGCGGGATGCTGATCTCGCGCCCGAACAGCCGGAAATCGAGGTCGCCGGGCAGCCGGCCGAAGCCGAAGCGGCGCAGCCACGGCATCAGGCCCGAGAACAGGATCGAGGCGAGGACGACGACGACGAGCCAGCGGATCATCGCAACAGCGCCCCGCGCCGGTCGCTGCGCTCGAAGGCGGCGTTGTCGAAGGCGCCGCCCCGCGCGAACGCGATCGCCTTGAAGAGCTCGCCCATTTCCGCCTCGCTCACCAGGCGTCCCACCGCCTGGGCCTGGCGCAAGTAGGCCGGGGAGCCGGCCTCGGCACTGCTGGCGAGGTGTTCGAGAAGACCTGCCCCCAGCAGGAAGCTGCCCTGGGACCCGAAGCCGATGCAGTCGATCCCGACTTCCGCCGCGGCGCGCGCCAGGGCGCTGAAGTCCACGTGGGCAGTGAGGTCCTGCAGCCCGACGAGGACCAGCGGATCGTGGTGGACACGATGCCGATAGTGACAGGCCAGCGTGCCGCCATTGCGCTGCGGGTGGTAGTACTCGGCCGCCGGGAAGCCGTAGTCGAAGAGCAGTACCACCCCGCGCGCGAGGCGCTCGCCGACGCTGGCGAGCCAGGCCGGCCCCTGCTCGCCGAGCTCCGACTGGTAGCCGGGGCCCCAGGCATCGAGCGGCTCGCCGCCGTCGGCCCAGCCCGAAGCCGCCAGCGCGTGGAGCACGCTGGCGGCAAAATCGGGATCGGCGGGCCGGGCGACGAAGCGAAACGGGCTCGCGAAGGGCTCGGAGGCCAGCGTGTCGGGTGTATCGACCGGCGCCCCGGCAACGCCGCGCTCGAAGACCTGGCCGCCATCGAGCCGGAACAGGCGCACCGGCATTGCGTCGACCAGTTCGTTGCCGATCACCACCGCCTCGATCCGGTCGGGCAGGCGGTCGAGCCAGCCCACGCGCGGGGCGAGTTCCGGCGCGAGGGTCTCGAGCGTGTGGCGCTGGACCTGGCGCAACGGCGCCGAGAGCTCGACGATCCGGTAGTCGACGTCCGTGATGCCGTCGCGCGCCAGCCCGTTGAGCACCTGCGCGGCGAGCTGGCCGGTGCCGGCGCCGAACTCGATGATCCGGCGCGCGCCGAGGGTCTCGAACCAGCGGGCGCACTGGCCGGCGACGCAGGCGCCGAACAGCGGCGAGATCTCGGGCGCGGTGATGAAGTCGCCGTCGCGCCCGAAGCGCCGGCTGCCGCCGGTGTAGTAGCCGAGGCCCGGTTCGTAGAGCGCGCCGGCCATGAAGCGGTCGAAGCCGATCCAGCCGCCCTCCTCGGCAATCCGGGCCAGCAGGCGCATGCCCAGTTCCTTGCTCGCCTGGCGGGCTTCGGCGTCGGGTTCGGGAAGCGCTTCCATGCCCCGATTGTAGAATCGCGGGGATGAATGACGAAAACTCGCGGTCCGGCGCCACCCGGCCCGGTGCGGTGCTCGTGACCGGCGCGGCGCAGCGC
>DAIMFM010000304.1:0-3038 GCA_036724585.1 Burkholderiaceae bacterium
CGCGCTCCCAGTTACTCGAGGGCCTGGCCGCCGGCGACGAGGTGCTGCTGGTGCTGGTGACCTACGCGCTGTTCCTCGTCCTCGAGGACCTCACCAAGCTCGTCTGGGGCGCCACGCCCTACTACGTCTTCGAGCCCTACTCCTTCTTCGGCAACGTCGACATCGGCCGCCTGACCTACGTCGGCTATGACTTCGTCCTCGTGCTGGTGGCCGTGCTGTGCGGCATTGGCGTGTGGTGGGGCCTGAACCGCACCCGCACCGGCAAGATCGTGCTCGCCGTCATCCACAACGCCGAGATCGCGAGCAGCATGGGGGTCAACATCTCGCGCATCTACACCGGCGCGTTCCTGTTCGGCATCTTCCTCGCCGCGCTGGGCGGGGCCCTGACCGCGCCCATGGTGTCCGTGCAGCCCGGGCTTTCGGTCGGGGTGATCATCATCTCCTTCGCGGTGGTGATCATCGGCGGCCTGGGGAGCATCGAGGGCGCGGCGATCGGCGCGCTCATCGTCGGGATCGCGCGCGCGCTCGCCGTCCATACCTGGCCGGCGGCCGAGCTGTTCAGCATCTACATCGCCATGGCGGTGGTCCTGATGTTCCGCCCGGAAGGGCTTTTCCAGCGCGTCCAGACGCGAAAGATATAGGGAAGCCATGGACCGGGCTGCGCGTCGACACCCATACGGCGGGGCCGCGCCGAAGCGGCAGCTGGGCGCGGGCATCGCCGCGATCCTCGTCCTCATGGCCTGCGCCTTCATCCTGCCGCGGTGGCTGCTGTTCGTCGGGACGATGGCCGCCTCCCACGGCGTGGTCACGCTCGGCATCGTGCTGATGATGCGCGGCGGCGTGGTGTCCTTCGGCCAGGGGCTCGTGTTCGCGGCGGGTGGCTACGCGGCGGCGCTCGCCGGGATGTACTGGGGCCTGAGCGACGCCCTGCTGCTGGTCGCCATCGGCGGCCTGGGCGCCGTCCTGGTCGCCGCGCCCTTTGCGCCGCTCCTGTCGCGCTATCGCGGCATCTTCTTCGCGATGCTGACCCTCGCCCTGTCGATGGTGCTCTACGGCGTGCTGGTCAAGACCACCGCCCTGGGCGGCTCGGACGGCTTCAACCTGTCGCGGCCGACCTTCTTCGGCTTCGAGGTCGAGGCGCGGGAGGGCAACTTCGCGATGTACCTCCTCGCGATCGCCGTCACCGGCCTGCTCGCGCTCGCGGCCCGGGTCTACTTCAACTCGACCCGCGGCCTGGTCGCGCTGGCGGTACGCGAGAACGAACTGCGGGTCGAGTACCTCGGCGCCTCGGTACGCAGCCTGCTTGCCACCGACTACGTCATCGCCGCGTTCCTGGGCGGCGTCGGCGGCGCGCACACCGTGCTCGCCCTCGGCCACGTCGAGCCCAACTTCAGCTACTGGACGAGCTCCGGCGAGTTCGTCTTCCTGGCGATCCTCGCCGGGCACCACAGCGTCGCCGCGGTCTTCGTCGCCTCGCTGCTGCTCGAGCTGGTGCGCTCCTTCTCCGCCCTCTACTTCCCCAACACCTGGCAGCTCGCGCTGGGCCTGTTCCTGCTCATCGTGATCCGCTTCCTCCCCATGGGCATCGGTTCGCTCTGGTCGCAGCGGCGCGCGGCGGGCGCGCCCTCGCCGGAAACCCCCTCATGACCCCGATCCTCGAAGCGCGCGGCCTGGAGAAGTCCTTCGGCGCGGTCATCGCCGCGACCGACGTCTCGCTCACCGTGCCCCAGGGCCAGCGGGTGAGCCTGATCGGCAGCAACGGCGCCGGCAAGACCACCTTCGTCAACATGGTCACGGGCTACCTCAAGCCGGACGCCGGCCGGATCATGCTCGACGGGCGCGACATCACCAGCCTCTCGCCACGCCAGGTCACCGCCCTGGGTGTCGCGCGCTCCTTCCAGATCCCGCAACTCGCGGCCGAGCTCTCGGTGCTCGACAACATGCTGGTGGCCGCCGCCTGCAACGACGGCAAGCTCTCCTTCCTGCGACCGGCGCATACCCCCGAGGCGATCGACCGGGCACTCGGCATCCTCGAGCGCTTCGAGCTCGCCGGCCAGGCCGACCGCCTGGTGCGCGAACTGCCCGGCGGCGTGCGCAAGCTGCTCGACATCGCCATGGCGATGGTGGGCAAGCCGCGCCTGCTGCTGCTCGACGAGCCCACCAGCGGGGTGTCGGTCGACGAGAAGTTCCCTATGATGGACACCATCGCCGCCGCCATTTCCGATGCCGAGATCGCGGTGCTCTTCGTCGAGCACGACATGGAAATCGTCACCCGCTACTCCGACCGGGTGGTCGCCTTCTACAGCGGCCGCATCATCGCCGACGACCCGCCCGCGACGGTCCTCGCCGATGAACAGGTCCAGCTCTACGTCACCGGACGAAGGACCCGGGCCTGATGCTCGCCATCGATTCGATCCGCGTCACCATCGCGTCGGTCGAGGCGCTGCGCGGCTTCTCGCTCGAGCTCGAGCCGGGCGCGATGGTGGGACTCACCGGGCGCAACGGCGCCGGCAAGACCACCCTGATGCGCAGCCTGATGGGCCACCTGCGCCCGAGCGCCGGCACCATCGGCTTCGAGGGGCAGGACCTCGCCGGCATGCCGCCGCATGCGCGCGCCGCGCTGGGCTTCGGCTACATGCCGGAGGATCGCGGCCTGGTCCCGGACCTGACGGTCGAGGAGAACATCCTGGTGCCGGTCTGGGTGTCGAAGACGCTGCAGCCCGGGCCGCGGCTCGACTTCGTCTACGAAGTCCTGCCCGAGCTGCGCGAGATGCGCGACCGCCGTGCGCTACTCTTGTCGGGCGGACAGCAGAAGATGGTGGCGCTCGCCCGGGCGCTCGCGGTCGGAACCCGCCTGCTGCTGCTCGACGAACCCTTCGAAGGCGTGGCGCCCGCACTGGCGCAGCGCCTGTCGGATGTCCTGGCGAGCCTGCGAGGCTCCAACCTGGCCGTCCTGATCTCGCAGTCCGAGACCGGGCACTCGGCGGCTGTCATCGATCGGGAGGTCGTGATCGAACGAGGCGCGAATGCCTGAAGCA
>DAIMFM010000305.1:0-2995 GCA_036724585.1 Burkholderiaceae bacterium
CGGCCCTGCCAATAGCCGGCCCGGCCGAGCGCGTAAGGATTGTCGGTGCCGTCGTTGATCTTGGCGAAATGCTGCGCGGCGGTCGCTGGATTGTGGTCCTCGTCGGGCCCGGGCAGCGCGACGACGAGGCCGCCCGAGACCTCGTGCGCGAGCCGGTGCATGTCGTAGATCTGGGTGGCGAGCAGCAGCTTGCCGATGTTGGCGAAGACGGGCTCCGGCATGAAGATGCCGCTGTAGGGGTCGGCCGCGCCGTACACGCTGGCGGCAACGCCGCAGGCGAAGAAGCCCTCGGTGATCTTGATCAGCTCGACCATCGGTTCGCGCAGGCTGGACTTCGTCTCGGGGTCGAAGCCGTTGGCCTCGCACATGAGGGCGCCGGCGCCGATCAGGAGGTCGCCGAAGCCCGCCCGGGCGGCGATGCAGCTCTGCCGATGGTGCGTGGCGTAGGCGTACGTCATGTAGGAGGAGTGTTCCCATTCGCCGGCATAGAACACGCGCTCCCAGGGGACGAGGACGCGATCGAAGACCACCACGCCCACCGACTGTCCGTAGCGACGCGAGAAGAGCGGTTCGCCGTGCTCGGGCTTCTCGCCGGGACGGCCGGCGGGCCGCGCGATGATGGTGATGCCGGGGGCATCGACGGGCACCGCGCAGCAGATCGCGAAGTCGGCATCCTCGGGGCCCATGTTGCGACAGGGCATGACGAGGAACTCGTGCATGTAGGGCGCGCCGGTGACGATCGCCTTGGTGCCCGAGATCACCACCCCGCGCGCGTTGCGCTCGACGATGTGGACGTAGGTATCGGGATTGGCCTGCTGGTGCGGCTTGCGCGAGCGATCGCCCTTGGCGTCGGTCATGGCGACGCCGACGGCCAGGTCGTTGTCCTGCACATGGGCGAGGTAGTCGGCGAAGCGGGCGCGATGCTCGGTGCTGCCACGCGCGTCGTCGATGCGCGCCGCCACCTGGCCGATGGCATTGAGGGCGTCGTGCGTCAGGTAGCGCTGGGCGCAACCGGTTTCCTGGCAGAGCAGGCGCACCGCCTCGAGCTTGTCGAGCAGGTCGCCGCCCGAGCGGTTGATGTGCAGCATGCGCGGCACCACCCGATCGCCGGAGCGGGCGAGCATGAGCGGGGCGAGCGCCGGGTCCAGCGCGAAGTCATAGGAGACGCCCAGCGCCTGGACGCCGGGCCGCAGGGCCGGCTCGTCGGCGACCGACTCGATGCGTCGCCCGTCGACGTAGACCACCGGGCGGCGTTGCCGGAGGGATTCCCGGTAGTCCGCGCTGCCCATGAGCGGCACGGTGGCCTGCGGGATCTCGGTTACGTTGCTGCCTGCGCCGCGCTCGGCAGCAGCGGCGGTGCCGGCGGCACGGGCGGATTCGGGAGCATTCATGGCGCGTCTCCTGGGCGTGGGCCGGCCGTCATCTCCAGCGAGCAGGCCGGGTGTTCATGTCGACTTTAAATTCACGTCGACTTTAAACGTTGTTCAATCCATCGTCCACCTGTTTACAATAAGGCATGCAGAACGATGCCGAGCCCGGGATTCGCGCCGACGCGCACGCAGCAGGAAACGCCACGGCGACCGAGCCGCAGCCGGCGGCCCTGGCCACCGGCGAGCCTGCCGGCCGGCGTGGCGCCCGCCTGCAGGCCATGCACGAGGCACGGCGCGCCCATGTCCTGGCGGCGGCCCGCGAGGCCTTCATGGCGCTGGGCATCGAAGGCACCAGCATGCGCGAGATCGCCCAGCGCGCCGGCTACACGCCCGGGGCGATCTACAGCTACTTCCCCGGCAAGGAGCACATCTACGGGGCGCTCCTGGGCGAATCGCTCGAGCGGCTCAATGCCGAGGTGGCCGCCGCGACGGCGGTGGCGCGCTCGCCGGAGCAGCGCCTGCGGGCGGCCGCCGGCGCCTTCTTCGGCTTCTATCGCGACAATCCGCGCGACCTGGACCTCGGCTTCTATCTCTTCCAGGGGATGAAGCCGCGGGGCCTGACCCCGGCGCTCGACCACGCCCTCAATGCGCGCCTGCGCGACGCCCTGCAGCCCGCACGGGACGCCTTGCGGGAGATGGGCATGCCGGCCGGGCCCGCGCTCGCCGAGACGACCGCCCTGTTCGCCCATGTCGCCGGCCTGCTCCTGCTGCGCCATACTGGCCGCATCCGCATGTTCGGGCAGGATTCGCAGGCCCTGTTCGATGCCTACGTCGATGCGCTCGCCCGGCGCGCCGGCGCCTGAAGGCAGGCAAGCGAAGCCCGCGAGGAGATCGCCATGTCGAGGAAGATGGACGCGCGACGCGACGTGCTCGTCCTGGTCGACTACCAGGCCCGCCTGCTGCCCGCCATCCACCAGGCCGAGGAGGTGGTCGCGGCCGCGGTCATGCTCGCCGAGGCGGCGCGGGCGATGGGGGTGCGCGTGATCGGCACGGAGCAGAATCCCGCCGGCCTCGGGCCCAACACGGACGAGGTCCGCCGGCGCTGCGACGTCACCATGGGCAAGATGCATTTCGATGCCTGCGCCGACGGGCTGCCGGCACTGGTCGCCGAGGGTCGTCCCGCGGGCACGCCAGCGGACGTCGTCATCGCCGGCTGCGAGGCGCACGTGTGCCTGCTGCAGCCCGCGCTGGGCCTGCTCGATGCGGGCCATCGGCTGTGGGTGGTCGAGACCGCCTGCGGATCGCGCCGCCCGAGCGACCGCGAGGCCGCGATGCGGCGACTGCGGGCGGCGGGCGCCACCGTGGTCAGCGCCGAGATGGTCCTCTTCGAGTGGCTGGGCAGCAGCGAGCACCCGGCGTTCCGGCAGGTGCTGGAACTGGTCAAGGCCCAGCGCGCCTGACCGGCGCCTGGTTGCATTTGTTGCAACCGGGGTGACGCAGCCTGCGATTGTCGCCCGGCCGGCGATCGCCCAGACTGTCGGTCGAGCCTTTTCACCGAACCGGAGTGCCGCATGGATTTCGAATATTCGCCGCGCGTCAAGAAGATGCAGGCGCAGCTGCTGTCG